>CAYZGY010001048.1:1941-2784 GCA_964478085.1 uncultured Planctomycetia bacterium | reverse complement strand
GATAATCCCTCCCCTGCCGCCCCGTCGATACCTCCCGTGATTCTGCACCCCATGAACGAACGACGATTCCTCCTCCCGCGCTCCTACTGGACGCTCATCCTCACGCTGCTCGTCTGCGCACCGCTGCTTCTCCAGGAGAGCTTCGCGTTCGCGCAAGAGGGCGGCGGAGACGCCGACAACACCGAGGCCGCGGCCGAAGGTGAAGAGACGATGTTCACCCTGATTCAGAAGGGTGGATGGATCATGTGGCCGCTCGGAATTTGCTCGCTCGCGATCCTCACGTTCGCGCTCGAGCGGCTGCTCTCCCTTCGCAAGGTCAAGACGACGCCGCAAGGTCTCCCCCAGGAGGTCTATCGCAGGCTTCCGGGTCAAAGTGCCAGCCGCGTCGATCGCGAAGCCTGTGCCGAGATGCTCGGGCGCGACGGCTCGGCGCTCGCGGCGGTGCTGCGCGCGGGCGTCCTCAAGCTCAATCGCGGTCCGAAGGTCGTCGAGCAGTTCCTCACCGAGGCGGTCTCGAAGCAGTTCGAGCTCCTCAAGCGTCGCCTGCGAGCCTTTTCGGTCGTCGCATCGGTCGCGCCGCTGATCGGGCTCCTCGGAACGATCTTCGGAATGATCCGCTGCTTCTCCGAAGCGGGAGCCGCCGACTCGACGCAGCGCACACAGGTCCTCGCCGAGGGCATCTACGCGGCGCTCGTGACGACCGCGACCGGAATCTCGATCGCGATTCCCGCGATGCTCCTCTACCACGGATTCCTCGGAAAGGTCGACCGCATCACCGACAACCTCGAGGAGTCGGCGAGTGAGCTCTACGAGCGCTACTTCGGCGACGACGAGCCGACCGAC
>CAYZGY010001048.1:0-1931 GCA_964478085.1 uncultured Planctomycetia bacterium | reverse complement strand
GTGCGCGCGCCGCCCCTGGCGCGGCCCCCGCCCCCCCGACCGACGACCCGCCGACGATCAAGGCGCGCTCGAACGACGATGCGAACAAGAAGGACAGCGCCAGCGACAACAAGCCGCCCAAGCCGGTGACGAGCTCCGGTGCGACCGAGAGCTGATCGAGAGGGGAAGAAACCGATGAAAATCGAACGACGTGACGACAGCGGCGACCACTCGCCGAACATGACGCCACTCCTCGACATGATGTTCATCCTGATCATCTTCTTCCTCGCGACGAGCCGCTTTCAGGCCGAGGAGCGCGACGAGGCGATTCGGCTCGTGAAGTCGAAGTCAAACATCGCAATCCCGACGGTGAGCGACACGCTCGTGATCAACGTCGCCGAGGACGGCACGAAGATCATCGACAAGCGCGAACGTTCGCTCGAAGAGGTCGAAGAGTTCGTCACGAAGTGGCGAGAGGAGCACCCGGAGGCCGAGGTCGTCGTGCGCGCCGATCGCGAAGCGCGCGTCAAGCACGTCCAGGCCGTCCAGGAAATCTGCCATCGCCTCGGCATGGCGACATCGAACATCAGCTACACCTCCGGATCGCAGTAAGACTCCGCCCGTATGCGTTCTCGTCTCTCACGTAATCTACGCCTCCTCGGAAGCGCTCGCTGGATCGTCGGCCTCGTCGTCGTCCTGGCGGTCGGCCTGGTCGCATGGATCGGCCTCTCCCGCGGATGGGTGAAGAAGGTCTACCGCGACGGCGGAACCCTGCACATCGAAGGCGACAAGGTTCACGTCCGCAAGATTCTCTGGGAACGCCCCACGCAGGTAGCCGACGCTCCCGAGGACGTCACGATCGCGCCGATCGGTCCGCCGATCGTCGTCTCGATGACCGGTCCGATGGGTGATCGCGACATCTTCCTTCGCGAGCCGACCGCGGCCGGCTGGACCGAGCCCGTGCCGCTCGAGACCGCTCGGTCCATCACACGAAACGGCGCGGTCAACTCGCCGGCCGACGAGATTTCACCGTGCATCGATCCGCTCGGACGCATCCTCGTCTTCGCGAGTAACCGCGCCGGCGGGCTCGGCGACTTCGACCTGTGGGTCTCGGAGCGTGAGGCCGACGGCTGGGGCAAGCCCCGCAACCTCGGCCCGACGGTGAACAGCCCCTACCACGAGAGCGATCCGGCTCTTCTGGCGACGGCCAACGTGGTCGCGTTTGCCACGAACCGACCGCGCGGCTTCCTGTTCTCTCCTCCGGCGTCCTGGGAAGAGATCTCCCTCGACCTCTGGCCCGCGAAAGACTCGAACCTCGCGTACTGCGTCCGCGAAAAGACGAAGGCCGGCTCGCTCGTGTGGTCGAAGCCGATCGTCCCTTATGAGATCAACACGCCCGCCGACGAGACGAATCCGTCGTTCTCTCCAGCCGGCGAGTTTCTCTACTTCGCGTCGGACCGTTCCGGCGGCAGTGGAGGATTCGACCTCTGGCGATGTCGACGCGACTTCTTAGGGCGAGGCTCCACCGGAAACGGCGGGAACGCAGACGCCGGAGCGCTCCTGCGCTTCGAGTCCCCCGAGAACCTCGGCACTCGGGTCAACTCGGCGGACGACGAGACCGCGCCGATCCTGCGCGACGGTGGTTTCCGCATCGTCTTCCAGCAGAGTCGCACGCAAGAGGAGGCCGGACATCTCTTCTCGACCCGCTCACGCGAGGTCGAGGAGGAGATCGAGATCGCCTCGCTGCCGCTTCGTGCGTTCGCAGAGAACGTCGGGCGTCTCGTCCTCGCCACGGTCCTCGCGATCGTCTTCGCCATCGCCGCGGTCATGCTCTACCGCACGCGGCGATCGTGGGCGGTCAACGTGCTGACGGCGTGCTTCATCGTCGCCCTCCTGATCCACGCCGGTATCGGCATCGGCTTCTACTTCTGGCCGCTCGTCAACGAGATCGT
>CAYZGY010001047.1:0-2785 GCA_964478085.1 uncultured Planctomycetia bacterium | reverse complement strand
ACGCGAGCGCGATCTCTCTCTCGAGGACGACCGACACGCCGATGAAGCGCTACGACCTCATGCACCAAATCAACACACGCGGGACGTTCCTCGTGACGAAGACGTGCATCGAGGCGCTGAGAAAGTCAGAGAACCCGCACGTTGTCAACATCTCCCCGCCCCTCAACTTCGAAGCGAAGTGGTTCGCCCCGCACGTCGCCTACACGATGGCCAAGTTCGGCATGAGCCTCTGCGTCCTCGGCATGTCCGAGGAGTTCCGCCCGGACGGCATCGCTGTCAATGCGCTCTGGCCCCGCACGACGATCGCGACCGCTGCCGTTCAGAACATCGTCGGCGGAGACTCGATGATCCGTCGAAGCCGCAAGCCCGAAATCATGGCCGACGCCTGCTACGCAATTGTCACGAAGCCGAGTCGAGAGTGCACGGGCAACTACTTCGTCGACGAGGACCTTCTCCGAGAAGAAGGCATCGAGGACTTCACGGGCTACGCGGTCGACCCGAGCGCGGAGCTGTTCCCGGACTTCTTCGTCTGAAATCCTCCGAAACCGGACGGATCAAACCACCCGCAACTCGCAGCTGCTCCACCGCTCCCCGCTGCGCAGGACTCGGTAGGCCTGGTCCTGTCGCCAACACTCGTGGACGAAGGCGTCGGGGGTCGCGGTGTTGAAGCTGAAGAGGTCGTAGTGGCACGGGAAGACGATCTTGGCGCCGATCTCCTTCGCGAGCGCGGCGGCCTCGTGGCCCCAAAGGTTACCGGCGACGCGTCGTTCGGGTGCGGCGCCGTTGATCGGGAGCATCGCGACGTCGATGTCGAACTCCTGGAGGCTCTCGGCGAGTCCGTCGTAGAGTCGCGTGTCGCCACTGTGGTAGATCGTCCAGTCGCCGAAGCGGACGACGTAACCGAGGAAGAGGTGGTTTCCTTCGTCGTCCGTCGTGAGCTCATCGTGAGCAGCAGCAATCGCGCGGAGCTCGAACTCGCCGAGCCGGCTCGACTCCCCCGCGTTCAGCCCCGTGAGCGAGGCCTCTTCGACACCCGTACGTTCGGAGGTCAAGGCGAGGTGCGCCTCCGGGGTGACGATCTCGATGCCCGGATTGACCGCAACGAGTGGCGTGAGCGTCTCGGGATCGAGGTGATCCGTGTGGTGATGACTCGACGTGACCACCTGAATCCCGTCGAGGCGGGCCGGGTTGATCACGAGCTCCGTCATGCGGATGTGCGGCTTGTCCGTCTCGGCGTACTTGCGCGTGAGCGAATCGGAGAGGTACGGATCGAGGAGGATCTTCCGTGTCCCCCAACGAATCAGGTAGCCGCTCTGGCCTAGCCACCAGACGTGGAAGATACCGTCCTCGGCGGGCGCTGTGCGGACGTCGTCGAGGAAACGGTCATCTTGGAGGTGTGGGCGGATCATTCTCGTCCTCTCAGAAACGCATCGCCTCACACACCTAGCTCGTCGCGGACGCGCTGGACGCCCTCGACCAGGTTCACGAGCTTCTGCTTCGCGGCCCATCGCGCCGTCTGACTCAGGCCGCAGTCGGGCGCGAACGCGAGACGCTCGGCCGGCGCGTGCTCGAGACAGCGTTTGACGCGCTCAACGATGTCGTCGACGGTCTCGATGTAGTAGCTCTTGACGTCGACGATTCCGACCGCGACGTCGAGCGTCTTCGCGATGCCCGCGATGATCTCGAGCTCGGCGAACTCGCGACTTGCCATCTCGACGTGCACCTCGTCCACCGCGAAGTCGAGGAAGGCCGGAAACATCGGCGCGTACTTGCGCAGCCCGACCGCGTGCCCCTTGAAGTTGCCGAAGCAGAGGTGTGTCGATAGACGGCACTTGCCGACGACCGGCTCGACGGTGCGATTGAAAATGTCGACAAACGCTGCCGGGTCACTCTTGTGCGCGTAGCAGCTCATCGACGGCTCGTCGACGGTCAGCTCCGTGCAACCGGCGGCGACCAGCGCTTCGAGCTCCGCCCTCACGATCGGAAGGAGCGCCTCGGTCACCGCGAGCCGGTCAGGATATCGATCGTTCGGAACGAGACGACCGCTCAGTGTGTAAGGACCGGGGACGGACGCTTTGAGAACCGGCCCCCCCGCCTCGCCCGATGCGCCGATCGCCCCCGCGAGTCGCTGAAGCCTCTCGAGCTCCTCTACCGCACCGAGCCCGTTCGGCGCAGCCAGCTCGCCCGTGATGGCGTGACGACCGCGTTGGTCGTGCGCCGGAGGCCCGAAGGCGCGCGGCGTCGCCGACTCCATCTCGAGTCCCTCGAGGTAGCCGTAGAACGAGAGATTGAAGTCGAAGCGGGTCTGTTCGCCATCGGTGATGACGTCGAGTCCCGCGGTGCTCTGGTCGTGGATCGCCGCGACCACCCCGTCGTCCTGCATCTCCGCGATGTCGTTCTTTCCGAACCGATCGAGATGCGTCGAGGCGAACTCGAGCCATCCGGGGAACGGGTAACTGCCGATGACGGTCGTCGTCAGAGGTCGTCGCTGCATCGAAGATCCTTGGTTTCAGTCTGTCGAGTCGATGCCGAGATTCGAGTAGAGCGGCGCGACCCGGCGTGCGTGCTCGTCGTAAGCCGACTCGAATAGCTCGGCCGCTCGCTCCGCACCGACACGGCACGTCGCGGTGAGCACCTTCGGAGGCTGCCCGGCGGCGACGAGTCGCTGCGCCACCTCGGCCTTGAGCGAGTTGATCATCGCGGCGCCACCGACGGTCGAGCCCGGCGAGACCGGCGTGTCGAGCCCGTCGAGCTCGACCAGCGAGTCGCCCGGCGGAATGCCCGT
>CAYZGY010001046.1:0-2789 GCA_964478085.1 uncultured Planctomycetia bacterium | reverse complement strand
GGAGGAGCTTCGCCCGCCGGGCGCGGAAGCGGCCGACGCCGACATCACCCGCGACGAGAAGGCCTTTCTCGTTGCGATTCGCAACCGCATCTTCTCGTTCCTGCGTGCGCTCGTCGTCGACGACCTCGAGGAGGCGATCGCGCAGCTCGAGGAGGGGACGGATATCGACGGCAACGCGTGGACCGCCGTTCGATTGGGTCAGATGCTCGACGAGTATTTCGCCGATCACGAGGCGATCTGCCTCGATCCGAACGCGCGCAACATTCGGCACACGCACCGGACCCACTCGGACGACGCCACCTGGGTGATTCAGCAGGTTCTCGTCGACCCGGAGGAGCACTGCGACTGGATGGCCGAGTTCGAGGTGCTCCTCGAGCCCTCGCGCGAACGCCGTGACGCCGTTCTCGAGCTCAGGCGAATCGGCACCTGAAGCCTCAGCGGATCGGCGTCTCGACGCCCTCGCCCCGGTTTCTCGCAGCCTCCTAGCCCGCACGGAATACGGGCTTGCCGTTCGCAGCAGGGTTTCGCGTACCACGGCAAGCGACTGGGCGCGTGCGAGGAGCCCTAAGGTCGTCTCGCTGGATGTCGTCTCGATGTCGAACGTCGAACTGCGCCAAGAAGTTGTCGAGCTGAGGTGGCGAAACGAAGCTCTTCTTGCCGTCCTGTGCCGGGTTGCCGTCTTGCTCGAGGTCTGCGAGGTGTCGTTCTTTCGGCGCCGTGTTCCCAGCGCCGTGAAGAAACAACTCTTGCTCCGATCGATCGAATGCTCGAAAGACTGGCTTTCACTTTGAACGGCGCTCAGGATCCTTGGCGTGTCTAGGACGCGATACTACGGCTGGCGTCGCGAACCGGATTGCGAACTCGACGGGTCCTCCTCGTGTCCGAAGCAGCATCCGCAGCAGCGCACGGCCGAAGAGCGAGCCGTCGCCGAAGAAATGGTGACGGTTGAGGAGTACTGGCACGTAACGACCGGGACCTTGGCCATTCTCGCTCACCGTATCGGCCGCGTCTTTGCCTCCCCTTCGAGGTGCTATCGACTTGCTCGTGTCCGCATTGGACCGGGCGTGCCCGATGAACTCGGGGGGTATCAGAAGGAGGCGCGTGCCACGAGACGGGAAGTGAACCGAGAGGTCGCGTCAGGTCTACCGAGAGTCGGACGCGGTTGGAAGTGGGGGAGAGCTCTCTATCCGCAAGGACGTTCAAGCCGTTCGGCGTGAACAGTCGAACCGCTTCGACAGAAATCTCGCGCACGAGGGCTGGCTCCCGTCGAGGTCTCGCTCCCTGGCCCAGTTCGACGGTCGCAGCTTTCCCGCGCCGCCGGTGACGGTCGTTCGTGCCGAATAGTCCCGAAGGGCGTGACAGACAGCTGCGATAGTCTTTTGTGTTCTGGTCGGGTCTTCGGACTTGTCGGGCGATTTCTCGCTCGACGAGCGAAGCTTGACAAGCGTGCCACCGTGCCGGATCGTTCGTAGAGGTGAAAGGTTCGAGTCCTACTGGACGAATCGCGAGAGATTTCGGGCGCGCAGGGGGCCAAGAGTCCTCGCCGGGCGCTTTTTCGTGTTGCTCGCAGAACGGGGTACAGGAGTCGCCCATGCAGATGGCGAAGCCGCAGAATCAGAACGCCGCTGGGTCCGCCATGACCTGAGCACGGGAAGGATCACCTGACTCGGTCTGTCCGCAGCTCCTCGTGTCGACACGAATTTGTGACGGTTTTCGACGCCGGGAAGCTCTTCTAAGTCTCGGTTGGCGCCAGGTGACCCTGGCGCGGGATCTAAGGCAAGGTTTACGATAGAGGTTCTCCGTAGCGCCAAGTTTCGGACTTATGGCGTCGACGGGGAGACCTCGCAAGAGGAGGCGGCTGTGGTCGGGGATTCGGAGCATGCCGATTCCTACGATTCCTGACTCCACTTTTCAGATCTTCCTACGACCAGCTCTTTCTAACACACCTACGCATATCATCATGACGGCTCGTACTCGCACAAGTAGGTTTGGAACGGTCGGCTGCCCGGCCTCGAGAAGCTTCGTCGCGGTACTCTGCGCGATCGTATTCGTGCCGACCTCGCCGTTGCGCGCGGATGGGCGCGAAGTGGAGCTCGTCGTGCCTCCGAGCGTCAACACGGACGAGGTGCTGCGGGTTGCGGTGACCGTCGATGATGCGCGAGGCCTCGCGGGCTTCCGCTTTGAGATCGGCTTCGACAGCGAGCTCTTCGAACTCAGTCCGGAAGACCTCCAGCGCGGTGACGCTTTTCCGAGCGACGGCGGAGGCAGCTTGACGGTCGCAAACTTTCTAACGGACGGGACGTTGCGAACGCCGGGGCGTCTTGTCGTCTCTAGCTTGAACGCCGAAGCGGTGGGTGGCGGTGGCGGCGCCGTCTTGGATCTGCGCTTGCACGTACGCGAGGGCGCGCTGGGGCCCGGAGAGACCGAACGGTCGACTCTCGTTGATCTGATCGACGTACGCCTCAACGAGGGAGATTTCGATCTCTGCTTCGAGTCCCGACTCGGGCCGGACGTCACAGATTCGGACTGCGACGGAGACGATTGCGACGCGACGAATGTCACGATCGGTCTCCGCGAGATTGCCGTCGATCCCGAGGACGTCGATTTTGGAGAGCTCGAGTTCGGGCAGTCGAGCGAGCGCGTCGTCGAGATCAGCAACAGCGGCAGCGCAGTTCTTCGAGTCGATTCCATCGGTTTGTCGCCCGAGACGCCAGCGGACTTCTCGATCGTCTCGGGTGATGGCACTGTGGAGATCGAGCCCGGCGCGGCTCCTCATCTCGTTCGCCTGC
>CAYZGY010001045.1:0-2798 GCA_964478085.1 uncultured Planctomycetia bacterium | reverse complement strand
GAAGTACCGCCCCGGATATCCGCGTGGCGCCTTTGAATCGATCGGCGCGGCTCGCGAATGGATCGCGGCGTTCGTCGATGGGTACAACACCGAGCATCTGCACAGCGCGATCCGATTCGTCACGCCAGAAGGATCGTCACAGCGGCCGAGACGTCGAGATCCTCGAGACTCGGCAGAAAGTGTACGAGCAAGCGCGTGCTCGTCACCCGCAGCGTTGGACCGGTGAAACTCGCAACTGGAACCCGATCGAGGAGGTCCGCCTGAACCCGGATCGCATTCCGATAAGTCTCAGCGCCTGATGGCGTCTCAGGCGGCAACTACCTTGACACCCGCCGCGGGTGAACTTCACCTTGAGCGGGATGGTTTCCGCTCGCATTGTAAATCCCACACAGGGAGCGAAGGGAGAGGAGAAATGAACAAGAAAACCGGGATGATCATGGTGCTCGTTACCGTCATTGCCACCACAGCCCTGCTGGTCGGCTGTAGCCAGGCGCCGCCGCCGCCGGCGGCCGTTGGCATCGCCCCCAAGGACATGGCGGACGCCCTGTTCGCCGTCATGGAGGCAGACCGGGCTATATATACCAATAACGTCGTCAAGCGTATGCACTCGCATCACGACAAGGAAGTCATTAAGGCCAGCGAATTCTGGCCGGACGAGCCAAACAACATCCCCTTGCCGGCACAGATGTTCCGTATGGCTTCCGAGCGTGTCGCCAAGAAGGGCGTCAAGGTCAGCTACCAGCTCAAGTCCAGCTGGCCCATCAACCCGCAGAACCTTCCCAAATCCGAAACGGAGAAGGAAGGCTTCAAGTACATGGAGGACAACGGTGGCAGAGAGCCTTTCTACAAAGAGGAGGAGATCGCCGGCAAGAAGTATTTCACGGCCATCTATGCGGACGTCGCCGTCTCCGAGGCTTGCACCAACTGTCACAACAAGCATCAGGACACGCCGCGCGACGACTTCGCCCTCAACGACATCATGGGCGGCGTCGTCATACGCATCCCGCTGGACTGATGACGCGTGCCTATACCAACGACCAAATCGATCGTTCACTTCGCTGGCGCAGCATTGGCTGCGCTGGCGTTTTGCAGCTGCGGCGGGCAAGCACAAGCCCCCGCCCAAGCTTCAACTATCGAACAAGAGAAGCCGTGGCCGCCGGAGTTCGACGATCCGCAACTTGCCGAAGGCCGCGCACTCTTCGTCGAAGGCTGCGCCCGTTGCCATGAGCATGGTCGTGAAGACGCCCCCGTCCTCATTGATAGGAACTCTCGCCTGTGGGTTCCGGAAAGTTTGACAGCCCCTTTCCGGAAAGTCTGACGGACTGAGAGCCGCCTCCCCGGCGGCACAGCCGGACTATCCCGCCGTGGGCCAGGGGTTCACAGCGAGGCCCTCGTCGGGTAGTCCCAAGGGTTGTACTCCGCTATGAAGCGCTTACAGATTCAGACTTTAGCGCGATCAGGAGAGCTGTCGGTGAAAGAAGTGACAGAGAAGACCCGCGTGAGTGAGAGCATGGTTCGGCGAGTTATCGAGGAAGAGCCGATCCGAGACCCGCAGGCGATGGACGAGGGGCGATCGGCGCGCATGGGGCGCCCGAGCAAGCTCGAAGCTGTCCGCGCCGACGTGGAGCGCTGGCTCGAGGAGGACCCGGCCGTACAGTCCGGCGTCATCCTCGAGCGACTCCGCCAGAAGGGCTGCGACGCGAAGAAATCCGCCGTCTACGACTTCGTCCGAAAGCTCCGTCCCCCCCAAAGACGACGGCGTCGTTCGCTTCGAAGCCGTCGCCGGCGAATTCGTCCAGCACGACTTCGGACAGTTTCGCGTTCGTTTCAGCGACACCGGGGAGCAAGAGGTGCTCCACTTCTTCGCCTCCCGGCTCAAGTACTCGCGGCTCGTCCACGTAACGATCGTCCCCGACGAGAAGCTCGAGAGTCTGTGCCTCGCGCTCCTCGACGCCTACGCGTACCTGGGCGGCTTGCCGCTTATCTCCGTCTTCGACAATCCCAAGACGGTCGTGATCAAGCGCAAGGGGCGCGACATCGAGTGGAACGAGACCTTCAAGCAGTTCGTCGTCGAGATCGGCATGACTCCCGACGCGCACTGGCCACGCCGTTCCAACGAAAAGGGGTCGGTCGAAAACCTCGTCGGCTTCGTGAAATCGAACTTCTTCAAGGTACACCGCTTCCGAAATCGTGCTGATCTCGAGGAATGACTCGAGGCGTGGCACCACGAAGTCAACGACGAGCGACCGTGTCGTGCGACCGAAGAGATTCCACGAGTGCGATTCCTCCTGGAGGAGCCACGACTCAAGCCCGTCCAGGTCCCCTCAGGCGGTTACGTGTTACGTTTCACGCGCATCGTCCGCACCGACGGCTACTGCGAGTTCGAGTCGCTGCGATACTTCGCCGGCTTCGGCCACGTCGGCCGCTCGTTGACGCTTCGCGTCAGTCGCGACGAAGTCGCGATCTTCGCTGGCGCCGATCTCGTCGCCCGGCATCCGCGACAGCCGCTCAACGGCAAGTACTCGATTCTCCCGGAGCAGCGTTCGCAAGTCCTCACAAAGCCAGGCGCGCGACCGTACTCCAAGCGTCAACTCCTGCTGGACCTCTGCCCGGCGTCCGAGTGGTTTCTCACCGAGCTACGTCATCGCCGTCCCGACACCTGGAAAGACGACGTAGACCCCGCCTACGAGCTTCTGGAGCGTTACCTCGAGTTTCGCCATGGTTCAGATCACGCTGCGAGCCCCAAAGCGGCACACGCAGCCTCGAGGATCTTTTTTCGCCCCCGACCAGAATCCGGG
>CAYZGY010001044.1:0-2809 GCA_964478085.1 uncultured Planctomycetia bacterium | reverse complement strand
TCTTGTCGACCTCGGGTCCACGTGACTTGAGAAGCAGGTAGGCGTACGGCGTGATGCGCCAGCCGTCGACAGGATCGCCGCGCGACTCGACCTTGGGGTCGTGGAAGGTCACCGAGAGAATCTCGAAGTGCTCTTGCAGCGTCTCGCGCACGGTTTCCTGGAAGCGCTCGCGGTAGTTTTCGGTCGGTCTTCCGTAGTTGAACGCGTAGCGCTGGTTGTTCTGATTCTGCAAGTATTTCGAGAATCCGCCCGATTCGCGCTCGATCTCCTTCGTGTGCCGGATGTTCACGAAGACGCCAAAGGGATCGCTGTGACCGACGAAATCGCCACCGTCGATCTCGACCTCGAGACGGATCTCCTTCGTCAGGTCTCGGTAGTAATCGTAGACCTGCCGCGCCTCGCGCGCTTCGGGCCGCTCGTCGCCGAAGAGCGTGAAGCCGCCACGCAGGTAGCTGAACTTGACGGCTGGATTGACGCCACTCATGCGCGAGAAGAGCGAGCTCGCGATCTTCGCGATATGACGTTCCGCCGCGTCCTTCGGCAGCTTGCCGATCGCTTCGCGGATCAACGGCGGCTGTCGGAGGTCGGGCTCGTGCTCGTGGGAGATCTTGCCGATGTCGCAGGCGCCAAGGCTCGCGTAGAACCAGATGTCGTAGACCTCGGTCGTCTCTTCTTCCTCCGAAAGCTCCGCGACCTTCTTCTGGTAGAAGTCCGCGGCCTTCTGGAACTCCTGGTACGCACGCGCTCGCGTTTCGGAGAACTCCGAGCTGAGCTCGACGTTCTCCTGCTTGTACGCGTTCTCGTCGAAGATCAACGCTGCCTTCGCGAGTTGAAGCTCCCAGCTCTCGGGGTACTGCTCGAGCCCGTCGGCCACGACGCGATTCGCGACGCGGTAGCCTCGCATCACCTCGGCTTGGATGTCCTTGTCCTTGCGTTTCGTCTTCTTCGCCTTCTGGGTCTCGGGCTTGCTCCAGACACCGTTCAAGTTGCGACGCATCGTTTGGACGAGCGCTGCGAGCGTCTTCGCCTTGAGTGTGCCGACGGGGCCGAAGACGTTCTCGAGCGCTTCGAGCTTGTAGACTTCCGCGTTCGAGTGGCTCCTCGTGAACGCGTCGACGATGAGCGACTCCTCCACGTCTCCGACGTCGAGGTCGCGAATGCGTTCCGCCCACATCGCGAGTTGCTCGAGGCTGCGATCCTGCTTGGAGCGCGTCAGCGGAATGGCATCCGCTCGCTGCTCGAAGCCGTAGAAGTAGACGTAACGACTGCGGCGGTTGTTGTTCTTGTTGAGATCGTGGTTCTTCGTCCAAACGCGGAGAAACGCGCCGCAGAGCTCGAGCGTGCGCTCCGGGTGCGTCTTCGCGAGCTGCTCGATGTACGGAAAATTTTGAGGTAGAGCTGCGCGCTGATCGCGGTGAACTGCGGTTTCCAGCTTTCGTGGACCAGCTCGATCCAGCGCGCGCTCGGCCTGATCTCCATGAGCTCGCGGCTCGGGATCGGCTTGGGCTGGTTCGGGCTCGGTCGGCTCACCGAGCGGTAGGGCATGTAGAAGTAGTTGCCGTAGCGATCGCGCTGCAGCGTCGGCTCGCCAGACGTGTCGAGGCGGCGCGAGATCTCTGCTTCGTGGAGCCAGTTGCCCGCGAGGATCGTGAGCGCGTCGCGCCACTCGGCCGTCGCGTCGGCGTCTTGGCTCTCCGCGGCGACATCGAGCAGCGAGTTGACCGCCGTGTTCTGGAGCTCGAGCACTTTGAGGCGACGAGCGAAGTCGCTCTTGAGCTTCGTTCGGTTGACCGACGCGAGCGATCCGATCGTCGCGAGGAGCTGGCGGCCGCGAGCGGCCTCCTTCGTGAAGCTCTCGCGCAGCCAGGCTTCGCCGAGCTCATCGCGGAGCTTCGGCGCGAGATCGACCGCCTGCTCGAGCGCTCGGAGGCGCAGCTCGGTGTCGACCTTCTCCGCCGCCAGGATCGACTGCGTGACGCTCCAAGCCTTCTCGAGGTAGTCGGTCTTCTTTCCCTTCTCGTCTTCGTCGTCGAGTCCGAGGTAGTACTTCGTCAGGAGCTCGAGCGCTTTGTGGTCGCCGGCCTTCTCGGCCTCGGCAAACTCGAGGAGGAACGGCTCGGCCTTCGCCGCGTGACCCGCCGCGAGATAGAGCTGTGCCGCGGCGCGGCGTGCCGCCGGGTCTTCGCCACCGAGTCGTTTCGTCCCGGCCTCGACCGCCTCGAAGAACTTGTCGAGGAAGTTGCCGGCCCGCTCGGCAGCGCCGAGGAGCTTCGCAAGGAGCGGGATGTCCTCCTTCTCGATCGGGCGTGGTGACGCGTTCGCGAGCGCGAGGACGTCGGAGGGGGTGATGATGTGCGACTCACCCGTCGGCGCGACCGGTTTCGGCGGCGTGCCTGCGGGGCCTGGCTTCGGAGCAGCCAGCTTCGGCGGCGTGCCTGCGGGGCCTGGCTTCGGCTTCGAGCCGAGCGAGCGAAGGAGATGTTGGTAAGCCTTCGTCGCGTTCTCCTTGTTGAAGGTCGCGAGGTAGGCGCCGACGGGCTCCCACTCGCCGAGGCTGACTTGGCGCTGGAGGTTCTCGAGGTCGCGATCCATCGCCGCGATGGCTTCGGCCTTGGCTTTCGCGGCGGCGGCGGCTTCTTCGGCCTTCTTTTTGGCTTCGCCGGCGGCCTTTTTGGCGGCGGCTTCGGGGTCGGGCTTGGGGGCGGACTTTGACTTTGACTCAGGCTCAGGCTCAGACTCAGGCTCAGGCTCAGGCTCAGACTCAGACTCAGACTCAGACTCAGACTCAGACTCAGACTCAGACTCAGAC
>CAYZGY010001043.1:0-2814 GCA_964478085.1 uncultured Planctomycetia bacterium | reverse complement strand
CAACCACTGGGGCACGACACGCCAGGACGGCCGCCACGCGACGACCAGCGTGTGCCTCGAATGCCTCGTCGGGGTTCGTCCGAAGGCCCGTAGCGTCGAACTGTGGGAGTGTCAGCACTGCCGGGGCCTTTTCTGCCGGCGCCACCACACAGGAGGAGGACACCATTGCCAGCCGATCGCGGAGTAACGATCCCAGCACCCGACCGCCAGGCGTCCGTCGCCGCGGCGCTCGAGCGCCGAGTAGCCGAGCTCGCCGCGACCCGGAAAGGCTCGACCAAGGCGAAGGCCGTTATCGCCGAAGCCGACGTAGAGCTCCGTGCGCTCGGGGGCGTGCTACGGGTCTCGCGCAAGAAGCTCCGCGCGTTCTCTCCGGGCGCTCTCGCGTGGCGCGAAACGCTCGAGCCGATCGCCGAGCGCTACCGCGAGACCCGTGCACGCAAGGCGTAGCTGGACATAGTTTGGCGGAACCCCGGAGTTTTCGCGCGGTGGGCGGGCGCACGTTCGGCCGGAGCGAGCACCCCAAAATCGAGCCCCCCCCCAGCCAAGGCCGATACTTACGGCCGCCACGACAGCCAGATCCCGAAGAGAACCTTCCGGAAAAAATTCCGGAAGATGAGGCCCGCGAGAAAGCTGCGGCGATCGTCGGCACGAACGCGCATAAGTGCAGCGCTGGTGCGGCACTCTGCAACTGCCACGCGCGCGCGCGCGCGAGCCAGATAATCGGCTGGCAAAGATCCTGTCGGTCTCCGAGCGGACTGTCTCCAGCTGGCTCTCGCGTATCGACAAGGACTCGAAGGCGAAACGCGACAGGCGCATCGTCGAGCTTTGGATGGCGTGCCACTCGACGGACGAGATTGCGAAGGAAGTGGACGTCGGCAAGGCTGACGTGAGCAAGGTTTGTTCGGAATTGGAAGAGTTGCCGATATCGAACAAACCCGCCGCCGAGCACGCCGTCGACTTCGACCCGCCGCTGTACAACGTCTGGAAGCAACAGACGAAGTCGGAAAAAGTACGGTCGATCGTCGCCTTCGCTTCGGACGATTCTTGAAATGCTTGCCCCCAGACTGGGGGCAAGCATTTCCGCTCCATGCGCTCCCTGAGGGGAAATTTCGGGGGTTTTGGCATGAGACCCCCTCAAGCAAAAACGAGAACGAGCGGTTCGCGGATGTCGTTCGCGCGATCATGGATGACATTCGCATCCACAAGCGCACACCGAACGACATCGTAGAACGACTCGAGGCCAAGCAATGTGATGGCGGAATGCGCCGCGGGAAGTGGTACACCGCTCTTGAACTCGCTGGCATGTTGTCGACCGCCGATCGGCTTGTTAGGGAGTCCACCGTAAAAATATCGCTGCGGAGGATGATCAATTTCAAAGCGGGCAACTCGATCATCGACAAGCGCAAGTACAAGGCCACGCATCAATACAAGATGCGTGACGTCGACTGCGTATCGATCCGCGTCGCTGGCTCCCGTTATCAGGAGTCTTTAGACGACATCCGCAGCCTGGCGAATGTGATCCTTCAGGACGTCGATGGCAAGACGTGGGCGAACTCCTCGCCTGAATCGATCCGTGCGAACACACACATCCTGCTCAACCGCATCGCCGAACTTGAGCAGGAATTAAAAGACGCTTCTTCCAGCTCTGGTTCTTCGGATGTCCCGAAGAAGGTATCTGGATTTTATGCTTCTTAGAGGATGCCATCATGGCTGAATTCAAACTGGTTTCTTCGAACGTGGTACCCCTGACAAAGCAACTCGCAGAGAAGCATCGCGACATGGCGGGATCGCCGACGGAGCGGGAACTCGACCCGAGTCGCGTTAGGTACCTCTCGAAGAAAATCGAGGTCGGTCTTTTCGTCCCGCCGAGCTGGGCCGTAGTCACGGTCGACGGGAAAGAGTACCGAATGAATGGGCAGCATTCATCGCACGCCCTGTGCGATACGGGGAGCTTCCCGGACGGGCTACAAGTCCACCTGGACCACTACGAAGCCGACGACATCCACGGGCTAGTAACCCTGTTCCGGCAGTTTGACGCCCGGAAAAGCTCTCGTTCGACGGTGGATATTGCCGGGGCTTACAAGGGAGTGGTTGATGGATTGGAGTCGATCTGCCCGAAGATCGCCCTTCGCATCGCGAAGGGCATCGCCTGGCACCTAAAGCAGATCGTCGGTGCCCCAGCTCCAACGTCGGACGAGGTTGGGAGTCTGCTGATGGTCGACACACACAAAGACTTTATTCTGTGGGCTGCATCGCTTAGCTGGGACAAGGCCCGCGAATGCGAGAAGCCACACGTCGTTGCGGCGATGTACGGGATGTTCGAGCAGCAGCCCGATGGGGCCCGTGCGTTCTGGGACACGCTCATCCGACAGGTCCACCACGCTGACGAGGAGCACCCGTCAACTGCGCTCGGAGCCCTCTTGATGGACGCAATGAAGGGCCAAGGGTCGTTTGAGAGTGAACGTCCGAAGCCTGCATTTATCTACGAGGCTTGCGTCCAAGCCTGGAATTCTTTCCGCGCCGAGAAGCCGTCAAAAATGGCACGCCTACTGAAGGCTGACCCAAAGTCGAAGGGTTACTCTGAGATCGCTGCGTAACGAAACGTGGGCTCGGCGAGTCGACACCGGGCCCCGTTTTTTCGTACTTAGAATCGGATGCTAAGGCTATGACACTCAGAGTCCGCTGCTAAGGGCTGGAACTGCGCGAGATCGCGACGGCAACCCCTGCCATCGCGATCAGCCAGCCCACGACCTGGAGCACGGTCTGGAACCTTTTTTTTTTTTATGTTACGGGTTCCACCTAGATCTTCACGAT
>CAYZGY010001042.1:0-2815 GCA_964478085.1 uncultured Planctomycetia bacterium | reverse complement strand
CGCAGCGCGACACGATCGATCTCGTGCAGGCGTTCAACCGTCTCCACGATCGCACCGTTCGCGATCCCGAGATCGAGGCGCGCATCTCGCAGTACGAGATGGCGTTTCGCATGCAGGCGTCCGTGCCGAGTCTCACCGACCTCAGTGACGAGCCGCAGCACGTCTTCGATCTCTACGGGACGAAGGGTGGTGACGGCTCTTTCGCGTCGAACTGCCTGATGGCTCGCCGACTCGCCGAGCGCGGCGTGCGATTCGTTCAGGTCTATCACCGCGGTTGGGATCACCACGGCAACATCAAGCGCTCGATCGACATAACGGCCAAGGAGGTCGACCGCGCGACGGCGGCTCTCATCAAAGATCTCGAGCAGCGCGGCATGCTCGAGGACACGCTCGTCCTTTGGGGCGGAGAGTTCGGCCGCACTCCGATGAGCCAGGGTGGCAGCGGTCGAGATCACCACATCGCGGGATACGCCTACTTCGCGGCGGGCGGCGGCATCGCCGGCGGAACGTCGTACGGCAACACGGACGAGCTCGGCTACGACTCGGTCGAGAACATCGTCCACCCGCGGGACCTCCACGCGACGATCCTCTACCTGCTCGGCATCGATCACCGCAAGTTGAGCTTCAAGTTTCAGGGGCTCGATCTGCGGCTCACTGGAGTCGAGGAAACGCATGTGCTCGATGGAATCTTGGCGGCGGACGCGAAGTCGAATGGGCGTCTTTCGTAAGTGGTGTCTGCTCGTCGGCGCTGTCGTTCTCGCGGGCTGTACGACGTTCGCGGGTTGCGCGACAAGCGCGACACATGCGACGAAACCCGCGCCGGGCTACTGGAGCGCGCGCGTCGGAGAGATTCCGTTCGAGATGGCCTTCTCGTCCTACCCGAACGGTTGCTTCGCGTCGATCGAGAACGGCGAGGAGGAGATCTTCCTGCCGATGTTCGTTCCTGAGGTAACCGATGGAGCCGCCCGCTGGACGCTCGAGTTCCCGCACTACGACTCGCGCATCGAGATGGCGCTCGACCCGGACGGGCAGGTCATCCGCGGAACTTGGACGAAGCAGCGCGCCAAGGGCTCAGCTCAGCTCGAGTTCGAGGCGCTGCCGATCGTGGGCCGGAGTCGCTTGCGCGTTCCGTACCGCGAGTTGCGCGAGAAGATTCTCGGCCGCTGGCGTGTGCGTTTCTCTTCCAGCGAGGATCCTGCTGTGGCCGTCTTTTCGTTCGGGGACGGCAACCGTGTCTTCGGAACCTTCCTGACGACGACCGGCGACTATCGCTACCTCGGCGGAACTTTCGACGGGGAGCGCTTGAGGCTCTCGTGCTTCGATGGCGCACACGCCTTTCGGTTCGATGCCCGCTTGCTCGACGACGGCTCGCTGTCGGGAGAGTTCCTCTCGGGTGACTGGTGGCGCGAGACCTGGACGGCGGTGCGCGACCCGGTCGCGAAGCTGCCCGACGCGTTCGACCGGACGAAGTGGCGAAGAGGCGTGGCCCTCGGTGATCTGGCCTTCCCCGACCTCGAGGGGAAGGTGCGAAGCCTCGACGGGCCGGACTTCGCGGGCAAGGCGCGCATCGTCTACGTCTTCGGGTCTTGGTGCCCGAACTGTCACGACGCGAGTCGCTTCCTCGGCGAGATGTGGAAGAAGTACTCGTCGCGCGGGCTCTCGATCACGGGGCTCGCCTTCGAGCTCACGGGAGATGCCGAACGTGACGCACGGCAGGTCGCGCGATATCGCGAGCGGCACGAGATCAAGTATCCGCTGCTCCTCGCGGGCACGTCCGACAAGAAGACGGCGACGGAGCAGCTCGGGGCGCTCGACTTCGTCCGCTCCTACCCGACGACGATCTTCGTTCGTCGAGACGGCACGGTGCGGGCGATTCACACGGGATTCTCAGGCCCGGCGACGGGAAAGGCCTACGAGGAGCTCAAGCTGCGCTTCGAGGCGCTGATTCTCGAGCTCCTGGCCGACGACCGTTGATGGCGCGGTGCCGGCGGGGTATCCTTCGACCCCTTTGCCCTGGTCCGCATTTCCCACCGCCCTCTTGCTGCGTCGACGTATCTCGAGCGTTGGTTCCGTTCTGCTCCCTCCGTCGTCCTCGATGTACCGTCTGGGTACGCCTGCGGCGCCGTCGGCCGCAGGCCTCGCCAGCGACACGAGATACGAAGACTCGCGACAGAGTTCGGTGAGAAATACGGACTCATCTTCGCCATGTCGAAAAACGCCCGCCACACCTTCTTCGCCACCTGCGCCCCCGGCGTCGAGCCGGTCCTCCACGAGGAGGCGCGCGCGCTACGTCTCGCCAAGATCGAGCGCCAGGTCGGTGGTGTCCGCTTCGAGGGGGCGATCGAGGATGCCTGGCGTGCCTGCCTGCACTTTCGAACGGCCGTGCGTGTCTTCCTGCGCCTGGCTCGGTTCCAAGCGGACGACGGGGATGCGCTCTACCGCGGTGTCCAGGAGATCGATTGGCGTCGATTCCTGATGCCCGAGTCGACCTTCGTGATCTCGGCGCAGACGAAGGACTCCACGCTCGATCACTCACTCTTCATCGAGCAGCGCACGAAGGACGCGATCGTCGATCAGTGCGCGAAACGCGACGGCAAGCGTCCGAGTGTCGACAAGGACGCCCCGGAGATCTACGTGCACGTGCATCTTTGGAAGGGGCGCTGCACGATTTCCGTCGACACGGCGGGCCAGTCGCTGCACAAGCGCGGTTGGCGCAAGTTCCAAGGCTCGGCGCCTCTCGCCGAGACGCTCGCGGCCGCGGTCGTCTTGCTTTCTGATTGGGACGGACGCGCACCGCTCATCGATCCCTTTTGCG
>CAYZGY010001041.1:0-2838 GCA_964478085.1 uncultured Planctomycetia bacterium | reverse complement strand
GGCCCCGCGCGGGGGGGGCGGCAACGCTCAACCGCCGCCACCTACCGCGGCGCCGGTCTACCCCGCCCCCCTTATGGGTCGGCCGCGGCTCTGCGTCTCGCCGCTGATGCCTCGGTTGATGTTCAGGTTGTGACCGTCCTGACGCCCCGCGTCGAACTGCTTGTTGCGGGAGACGCCGGACGTCGAGATGGCCCGGACGCGCGGGTTGACGTAGCGGAAGTACTCGTCGAGCTTCTTGTCGCCCGCACAGACGAGCCCGCGTTCGTCGACGAGCTCCTGCTTCTGTCGGTCGAGCTTCTCGTGGAGTCCGTGGACGAGTCCGGCGAGGTACTGGAGCTTCGTGCCGCGCTTGCCGGGTGAGCGTGTCGTCTTGAGCGCGCGCTTCTTGTCCTTCCAGAGGGCCTCGGAGACCTGCAGGACGTAGTCGTAGACGTACGACGCGATCTCGAGGTTTTGAGGGGTGCCGCAGACTTGGAGGATGCGTCCGGACTTGTCTCGAACCGCGTCGTAGGAGTGTGTCCAGATCGCCATGACGAAGAAGTGCTCCTCGAGGAGGAGCGAGAGCGCGTACTCGTACTCCTGGATACGCGAGTTGCACTTCCCCAGGTACGTCGTCCGGTAGTTCTTCTCCTGATCAATCTGGGTGAGGTCGAGGTTGTACTTCATCAGGTAGCGCTGCGCCATGCGCATCGCGTTCGCGGCTTCGTGCTCGTTCGGACTTTCCGCGAGCGCGAGCAGCTCCTTGATGCGGAGGAGGATTTTGTCCCGCTCCGCATTCGATTTGTCGAGCGTCTCGAGTGACCCGGCCTTCGCGGTCGCGGTCGGATCGCAGCGGAGGATCTTGCACGCCTCACGAAACGCCTCGCCGTGAGGCTCGGCGTTGCGCACGAGGAAGACCTCGTCGACATACTGGTGCGCCATCTCGTGACGCAGCGTGTCGGAGACCTCCTCCCACGAGTTCTCGAGGATGTGGTGCGCGCTGATCATGATTGATCGATTCGCGCGATCCCAATGCCCGAGCTTGCGCTCCGACTCGCCGAGGACGAAGAGCGGGCGCCGCAGCTTCGACGACGCGTACTGGTAGTTGAAGTTGTCGAAGAGCCCGCGCAGCTCGCGTACCCAAGACGCCTGAAGCTCCTCGGGAATCTCGATCTCTCGGCCTTTGTAGGTGGTACGCATGCTTCGTAGCTTAGCGCGTCCGTAGGCTCGCGTCGAATCGCGTCCACGGATAGAATCCGCAGAATCTCTCGAAGGGTAAAACCATGAATAAAAAACTACCGGCACGCCGACTCCGTTCGATCGCGGTTCTGTCGGTCTTCGTGGTCTCGTGTAAAACGACGAGTGAGGTGTCCCGCACAGTCGAGTCGTTTTCAGCGCGTCCTGAGCGCAGCCCCGTCCGCAAGATCGCCGACGACGTCGTCTACCGCGGCCTGATGGAGCTCCTCCCCGAAGCCGCGACGCGTCAAGGAGTGCACGAGTACGATCGGCGGCTCAGCGACCCGAGCCCCGCCGGGTGGAAGAGCTACGGCGAGCTCCTGAAGGGGGCGCTCGCGCGTCTCGAAGCGATCGACTCCGCGAGTCTCGATGACCCGGAGAAGCTCGAGTACGAACTCCTGGTGCTCTGGCTTCGTACTCAGACCGACGGGCTGCCGTATCGGGGCATCGACTTTCTGCTCGATCCGCTTCACGGATTTCACCTCTCGCTTCCGCGCGTCTTTGGAGACATGCGCTACCGGCACGAGTCGGACTACGAGGTCGCGATCGAGCGACTTGCCGCGATTCCCGCGTACGTCGAAGGCGTCACCGCTTCACTTCGCGAGCAGATGGCGGCGGGACGATTCGAGGCCAGGCCCGTCGTCGAGAAAGTCATCGCACAATTCGAGATGCAGCTCGCGATGGACGTCGAGGAGCACCCCTTCTTCGCGCCGTTCACGAAGTTCCCGGAGTCGATCACCGAGAATCAGCGAGGAGATCTCGGCAAGGAGGCTCTCGACGTCCTGACTCAACGGGTCCTTCCGGCGTGGGCCGGCTTTCACGCCTTTCTCGAGGGCGAGTACCGCCCGAAGGCACGCGCCGACGTCGGCATCTGGGCGACGCCGAACGGTGCCGCTCGTTACGCGTGGTGCGCGAAGCATTACACGACGACCGATCTGACGCCCGATCGGATCCACGAGATCGGCCTCGCCGAGGTCGCACGCATCCGTTCGGAGATGGAGGAGATCAAGAAGAGGGTCGAGTTTGAGGGTGACCTCGCCGCGTTCTTCCAGTTTCTCAGAACCGATGAGCGATTCTACTACACGGAACCCGAAGAGCTCCTTCGCGGATACCGCGACATCTGCAAGCGCGCCGACGCCGCGTTGCCGCCGCTCTTCGGAAAGCTGCCGCGTGCACCTTACGGTGTGATCCCGATTCCGGACTTTGCCGCGGTGTCGGCGACCACCGCCTACTACGAGGTGCCGCCCGCCGAGGGAGGCAAGCCCGGCTACTTCTACGCGAACACGTACAAGCTCGAGATGCGACCGAAGTACGAGATGGAAGCTCTCGCGCTCCACGAAGCCGTGCCGGGGCATCACACGCAGCTCGCTCTCCAGCTCGAGCTCGAAGACGTCTCGGACTTTCGCACGCGGTGGCTCGAGTTCACGGCGTTCGTCGAAGGCTGGGCGCTCTACGCGGAGCGTCTCGGAATCGAGATGGGGTTCTACACCGACCCGTACTCCGACTTTGGCCGATTGACGTACGAGATGTGGCGCGCCTGTCGCCTCGTCGTCGACACGGGGATGCACGCGAAGAAGTGGTCCCGCGAGCACGCGATCCAGTTCATGCTCGACAACACGGCAC
>CAYZGY010001040.1:0-2846 GCA_964478085.1 uncultured Planctomycetia bacterium | reverse complement strand
GGACTCGATCGCGCCGGGGGCGATCGCGTTGACGAGGATGCCGAAGCGACCGAGTTCGCGGGCGAGGGCGCGTGTCATTCCCGTGATGCCGGCCTTGGCTGCGGCGTAGTGCGCTTGTCCGGGCAGACCGATCATCGCGCTCGCCGAGGCGATGTTGATCACGCGGCCGTCCTTGCGCGTGATCATGTCCTTGATTGCCGCCCGCGAGACTTCGTAAGTCGAGGCGAGATTGCCCGTGACGACCTCGTCCCAAGTGGCGCGGTTGAGGAAGAAGAAGAGGTCGTCGCGAGCGACACCGGCGTTGTTGACGAGAGCGTCGATTTTGCCGGCGGCCTCGACGAACGACTTGACGACGTTGGTCGCCGCGTCCGTGTCGGTCAGATCGCCGTGGAGAGCTATCGCGTCGGTGTTCTTCTCGCGGCACATCGAGACGAGCTCGTTCGCGCGCTCCCCGTTCGAGCGATAGTGGACCCCGACAAAATAGCCTGCGTCGGCGAGGTCGGTGACGATCGCCGCGCCGAGCGGGCTCGTCGCTCCCGTGACGAGTGCGGTACGTCGTGTCGTCGTGGAGGCGGAGGACTCTTTGGGCGTCGTCATGGAGAGGTTCGAACCATTCGCAGCAGGAGGCGGAGGAAACGCACGGTGTCGCGTGCGGGACGAATCTTCGAGGGGCTGTGTCGCCGGGCGACCGCGATCGGAACATCGGCGATCCGCAGGCCGAGGCGACTGGCCGAAACGAGCAGCTCGCTTTCGATCTCGAAGTGACAAGAGCGCAGAGGTGCACGAGTGCGGAGCTCGCGCAAGGCTCTGGCGGAAATGAGACGGAAGCCGCACTGCGAATCGCTCAGGCGAGCTCCGTAGCGCAGGAATCCGCGACGGAGGATCTTCGTCATCACGCGATTTGTCACTCGACGCGAGAAGCTCATTTTCGCGAACTCGTACGAACGATCGCCGAGCACTAGGTCGGCTCCTTCGCGATGAGCCTCGACGAGCCGCGGGATGTCGTCGGGATCGTGTTGGCCATCACCGTCGAGAAGGACGATCGCTTCCTGGTTGCCCTCCGCCAAGAATTCGAGGGCGGAGCGGATCGCTGCTCCCTTGCCGCGCCTCCGGCCGTGCTCGAGGACCAGGGCTCCCGCTGCACGTGCGAGCGCGGACGAGTCGTCGCTCGAACCGTCGTCGACGACGAGGACCATCTCGCAGTGTGCGAGGGCGGATCGAACGACGCTCGCGATCGCAGCAGCCTCGTTGTGAACCGGGATGACCGCGCAGAGCGAGATCCGCTTCGCGATCGTGCCGGGGCGATGGTCGGTCGTCTCCCGGCCGGCGAGGATCGATGGGCTCATGACGCGCTCTCCACGGTCGCTCGCGGCTGTCGGAGCGAGTCGTAGATCTCGAACAGTCGATCGAAGGTGCGATACCAGCTGTAGTTTTCGAGGACGTATTCCCGGTGTCGCGTGCGCGTCGCGGGATCTTCCGCCTGTACGAGAGCACGTCGAATGCCTTGCGCGAAGTCTTCCGCGTCGGCGGCTCGCGTGAGAATGCCGACTCCGTCACGAAGCGTCTCCTTCGGACCGCCTTGCTCGACGGCGACGATCGGAAGTCCGCTCGCGAGCGCCTCGAGCGTCACGAGACCGAAGGCCTCGTTCGGGCTCGGCATGACGAAGGCCGTCGCGCGCGAGTAGAGCTCGGCGAGTCGCGTGCCGTAGAGGATCGGGCCGAGGTAGACGACGTCGTTCGACGCTCTCGCCGCATCGTGGGCCTGCTTTTCGAGAGGACCTTCGCCCGCGATGACGAGCTGGGCGTCCGTGTCGCGGCAGACGATCTCGTGCGCGCGGAAGAGAACGTCGAGATCCTTCTCGGGGCTCAAGCGGCCGACGTAGAGCAGGATCGGGCGCGACTCGTCGATCTCGGGAAAGGGGCCGGTCTCGAGCTCTGCCGCAGATCGAGGACGAAAGAGCGAAGAGGACACGCCGAGCGGCACGTGCTCGAGCTCGGGGTAGCCGTGCTCGGCGCAGCTCTCGTACACGTATCGCGAGGTCGCGATGACGCGGTCGCAAGGATGGGCGCAGAACTCGCTGTAGCGCCACGACAGAAACTCCGTTCGACTCGTGAACCATCGCCTGAGCGGATTGCGAACGCGTCGCGAGTAGAGTCTCGGAAGGTGCGCGTGGATCACGCCGACGATCGGAATGTCCGGCCCGAGGACGCGTCGTGCCAAGCGCGCTAAGAGGTAGCTGCAGTCGACCTCGACGACATCGGGTTTCAAGTCGCGCAGAAGAGCGCTCGCCTTGCGAAACGAGACGAGCACGCGATGGCTCGGATTTCCGGGGAGGCTCGGGTTGCGCAGAAACTCGACCCGCGAGTCCTCGAATCGATCGGATCGCGTCGAGCTTCCGGTCAAGATGAGCGTGTGCTCGACGTCGGGGCGAAGCTCGCGAACGTAGCGTGCCTTCTCGCGTAGATAGGTGTTGACCCCCGCTTCACCACCGTCAAGATAAAGCGTCGTTAGGTCGAGGAGGCGCATCCGGCGAGAGCGAGATTGAAGAGGATTCTGCAACGGCAGCTGGAGAGGGCTGCGCAGGCGATTCGGCGTTCTCGCGGATTATAGGGAAGCGCTTCGGTGGCAGGCAATTCGAAACTCCTGGGAGCCTCGCGCGCGCCGCTCGTCGTCTCGGCGATCGGCTTGAACACGCCGGTCGGTCGCGGGGCGCGAGTGCTCGAGGAGGCCCTCGCAGACGGGCGAACGGCGCTGGGATCGCTCGAGCCGATCGCGACGCGATCGTTTCAGAATCGTGTCGGGGGGCGTATCTTGAACTAAGAAAAGGGCCGCCCAGGGGGCGGCC
>CAYZGY010001039.1:0-2851 GCA_964478085.1 uncultured Planctomycetia bacterium | reverse complement strand
CCGAAGAGGAGATCTGAGCTCCCTACCAGGAACTCGACCCTACCAGCCCGCAAGAGCGAGCTCGAGCGCAGCGTCGAGCGTGTCCAGCGAATGGCAACTCAGTCCTCGGCTGTCTTAGAAGAGGCGGAAGCTTCGCTCTTCGTCGTGTGCCAGATCGGCGACGTTCCGCCGTCGGGCGAGATCTCGGTCGTGCCGTCGCCACGCTCGCTGTCGAGAACGACGTCGGGATTGAGAATCACTCGCACACCCTCTTCGAGCCCGCTGCGGATCTCGACAAATGTGTCGGTCGCCTTGCCGAGCTCGATATCTCGACGCTCGACGCCGCTCGCCGACTCGACGTAGCACCACGTGCCCGACGGGCGCTGGACGACAGCCTGTACGGGGACGGCCAAGACGTCCTCGAGCGTGTCGACGAGAATCTCGACGCTCGCCGACATGCCGGGCTTGAGGCGCTCGACCGTACCGTCGATCTCGATGATCGTCTCGTAGACCTTCGTGCCGGACGTGCCGAGGTGGCCCGGGTCCGCGAGAACGGCGACCGACTTCACGGTCGCGGGAAAGGACACGTTGGAGACGGCCTCGACACGAACGATCGTACGAAGCCCCCGGCGCACCTGCTGCAGCGCCGACTCGTGCACGAAGGTGCGAACCTGCATCTTCGAGAGATCGGGGATCGAGAGGATCTCCTGGCGCTTGCGAACGGTCGCGCCGACACGAATGTCGTCGTAGTATCGCGAATGGGGATTCGACGCGTAAGCGACCAGACCGTCCGTCGGCGCGTAAATCTTGCCGCTCGCGATGTAGCCTCTGTAGCGTTCGAGTCGCTCCTTCTCCTTGGCAAGACCAAGCGCGGCCGCATCGGCGAGAGCCTGCGCTTTGGTAAGCTCGGCCTCGTTGTCTCGCTCGACCTGGATCTTCGCTCTTTCGGCGGAGGCCACTTCGCCCTGAAGCTTGAGCTTCTTCTTCTGGTACTCGTACGCGACGAGCTCCTTCTTCTTCGCGATGGCTCCTGCGAGCCGCTGCTCGGCGCGCATCGACGAGAGCCTCGCCTGCGCAAGCTCACCCTGCGACCGATAGCCGAGGCTGTACAGCTTCTCGACGCCCGCGAGGTTCGTCTCCTCGATCATGCGCGAAGCCTGAGCTTCCTGAATCGCGAGCTCGACGTCCTGCACCTGGATCTGAAACGTGCCGCCGCTCTCGTCCTCGAACTGCTCGAGCGCGAGCTTGGCGAGCTCCAAAGCGAGCTCGGCCTCGGCGAGGTTCGTCTCGTTTTGTGTCACCTGGTTCTCGAGCTGTGCCTGCGCCTGAATGTTCTCCGACTCGGCCTCCTGTGTCGCGAGGGTCTGCACGTCAAGTCGCTCTTGGTGACCGGTGACGTCGAGCTCGACGAGGAGGTCGCCCTTCTTCACACGAGTGCCGTTCGGGACGACGAAGAGGATCGGCGTGCCACGACTGCGCCGGCCCTCGCCGAAGTCGTCGACGCGATTGACGATCTTCTCGCGCGACTGACTCTCGACGCTCCCCCGCTCGATCACGTTCAAGACGAGATCGCCACGTTGGACCGAGTGGAGCTGGAGCTTCTCCCGCGACGCGCCGAGACCGCCCGAGAAGGACTGAATCGCGAGTACCGTTGCGGACAGGCCCAAAATCCCGACGAGCAACCAAACTCTACGCCGTCCACGCGATTTCGGCGAACGGGACCGCTCGGTGTCCGTGCTCGTCTTCGGTCGCTCACTGGAAGAGTCGTTCATCGTGCTCACTCTTCGGCTTCGCTGCTTTCGTCCGTCACTTTCTTCGCGGAGATCTTCGCGATTTCTCCATCGACGTGTTCGAGTACTTACGCCCGCCGCTTGACGAGGTGCTCGCGAAAGAGCTCGATCGAATCCGACAGATAGCGTACCACTTCGTCCTCCGAACGCATAGCCGCGCGTGCGCGAAGTCGAGTCTCGGGCTCGAGCTTCTTCTCAGTATTCCCCAGAATCGGACGCCGAAATCTCGATCGCCGGAAGCCCGAGCCGCTCGCGCGCTTCGCCGAGCATGTCGCTGGTCCGGCTCGCACCGCAGCGTGTGACGCCGAGCGCGCGCACGGCGAGGAGCGCGTCGAGATCTCGCACGCCGCCCGCGGCTTTCACCTGCACGTGATCGCCCGAGTGCTCGAGCATCAGCTTCAGGTCCTCGTGCGTCGCCCCGCCCGTGCCGTAGCCCGTCGACGTCTTGACCCAGTCAGCGTCGAGTTCGGTGCAGATCTCGCAGAGGCGAATCTTCTGCTCATCGTTCAGGTAGCAGTTCTCGAAGATGACCTTCACCTTCTGACCGGCCGCATGCGCGACCTCGATGACGGCCCCGATGTCCCGACGGACGAAGCCCCAGTCGCCGCTCAAGACCTTCGAGATGTTGACGACCATGTCGAGCTCCTCACAGCCGTCGGCGACGGCACGCTCGGCCTCGGCGCGCTTGATCTCGGTCGTGTGTCCACCGTGGGGAAAGCCGATCGTCGTCGAGGCCTTCACCGTGCCTCCTTCGAGAAGCTCGGCGCAAGTCTCGAGGTAGTACGGAAGGATGCAGACGCTCGCGACGTCATACGCGAGCGCGAGACGAATTCCGGCCCGGAGATCTTCCTCGCTCAGCGTCGGGTTGAGCAGCGAGTGGTCGATCATCTTCGAAACGTCTTCGTACGTGAAATCCGTCATCTCGGTTCCCTTCGTATCTTCGTGAACGGGCGCGCGTGCTGTCGAGTCGCGCTTCACTATGCCAGGTCGACGACGTCGACCCAACGCTCGAGACGATGACTCTTCAAGATCGCCTCGCACAGGAGGATTTCGCGGTGGCCGACCGCGCAGGTCGGAAACGG
>CAYZGY010001038.1:0-2856 GCA_964478085.1 uncultured Planctomycetia bacterium | reverse complement strand
CAAGTTCCAGCCCGAGCGTGCCGACGACCGCTTCTTGCTTCTTCTTCCTCGGAATCTCTGGTCGCTCCTCACCACGTCGCGAAGGATGCGTCGGCGGGCGAGCGACGTTCGGCGCGAGTTCGTCGACGAGAGCGTGCCCGAGTTTCTCTCGTTCGTCGAAGCGTGTCGTGCGGTCGATCTTTCGGCGCTTTCGGGAAGCGAGCTCCTCTCCGAGCTCGACCGTCGTATCGACCGTGTCCTCGTCGACTTCGGCGCCGCGGCCCTCGAGCCGGGATTCTTCGGTGCGCTCGCGTTCGCGAGGCTCGAGCAGCGACTCGAGCTGATCTTCGGGGCAGAGCGTGGACGCGAGCTCGCGATCGAGCTCGTCGGCGGCCTCGAAGGTGACACGACCGTCGATCAGGACGCGCTCCTCTGGGACGTCGCGCAAGGACGCGCAGCGCTCGAGGAGTTCGTCGATCGGTACGGACATCGATGCGCCGGAGAGATGGAGCTTCGCGAACCGCGTTGGAGAGAGTCGATCGAGTTGCTCCGTCCTCTGATCGAGTCTCTGCGATCGACGCACGATCGACCGAGTCCGGCCGAGCTCCACGAGGCGAACGCCGAGCGGCGACGCGCAGCCGAACGATCGCTCGGCACTCTTCTCGAGGAGAACGGCGCAAGCTCGCTCTCGGAGGAGGTCGAGCGAGATCTTGCCGAAGCGCGAGAGCTGCTGCCGTTTCGTGAGACGGGGAAGCACTGGTGGTCGATGGGTTACGCGCTCCTCCGTGACATCGTCGAGGAGGCCGCGGGGCGATTCTCGCTCGGCGACGACGTCTACTTCTTCCAGCTCGCCGAGCTGCGCGCGATGCTCGAATCTGCGAATTTGCGCGAAGCATCGACGGAGCGACTCGAGACGGCGAACGCTCGACGCGTCAGATGGGAAGCGTTCGGACGGCTCGCGATCTCGGATCTCGTCGACACGGCGGAGCTCTCGAATTTCGGAACGCCGACCTCCGAGAGCTCGGATTCGGAGGAGGTGACGGGAACGCCCGTTTCGCCGGGATACGCCCGCGGGGTCGTGCGCATCGTCGAGGATCCACACACGGCGGGCGAGCTTTGCTCGGGGTACGTCCTCGTGTGCCCTTCGACCGATCCGGGCTGGACGCCGCTTTTCCTGGGTGCCAGCGCGCTCGTCATCGAGAGGGGAGGCGTCCTCTCTCACGGTGCGATCGTCGCGAGAGACTTCGGCATTCCCGCGGTGGTCTGTCGCGACGCGACACGGCGATGGCAGGACGGTGAGACGCTCGAGGTCGACGGAAGCTCGGGGCGCATCGTGACCGTGTCCGGAGAGTCCGTCGCGGAAAGCGCGAACGCGGAGGAGTCGAGCGATGCTTGAGCTCTGGAACGCGGTCGTGCTGACGATCTTCGATGTCGTCTTCGGGTGGCTTCGTGGGTGGTCTCCCGATCTCGCGCTGGTCGTCGTCTCGCTCGCGTCTGCATTTCTTCTCACGCAGGTTCGTCGATGGACGACTCCGCAGGATCTCCTCCGACGCATCGCTCGGGATCGTCGTCGACTTCGAGAGCTGCGTCGAGAGGCGAAGCGGGCCGGTGATCGCGAGGCTGT
The DNA here is from genome assembly GCA_964478085.1 of uncultured Planctomycetia bacterium. GTDB lineage: Bacteria > Planctomycetota > UBA8108 > UBA8108 > UBA8108 > CAYMLL01. Next base: position 1,253 of record CAYZGY010001038.1, on the reverse strand, counting down.
CCGGCGTGCTCGCACCCTGCTCGGCGTCATCGGGCTGCGCGCGATTCGCTGCGAAGGGCGTCCGCTACTCGTCGCGATCGTGCCCGTGCTCGCTCTGGCGACGTGGTGCTTCGAGCGACTCGACTTTCGAACGACGCAGCTCGAGGAGCCGACCGAGCTCGCTCTCGATACGCCGCGTTCGGCGGTCGGCGAGGTCGTTCACCTCGTTCCGCAGGAAGGTCTCTCGACAAAGTCGTGGGTGTCGGTCGTCGAGCTCGAGGACGACGGGCTCGGGCGAGCCGTCTGGCCGCTTTACGCGGAGGTCGGCATCGCGCGGGAAGCCCTCACGGTACGTTTCGGCGACGAGACGATCGTGCATCCGATCGGTTGGGGGAGGGACGCACCTGGACCGGAGCGCGTCGAGCACGAGGGAGAGCTGACGACACACGTGCGTTTGACCCCGGTCGACCTCTGGGGAGTCGTCCCGGCGTTCCCGAGCCTCGGCATCCTGCCGTGGATGATCGGGTACGTCCTCGTCATCCTTCCGGGGGTCTGGGCGGCGAAGAGGGTTCTCGGAATCTACTGAGCGGTGAAGGTCTCGGGAGATCGTTCGCTCGAGTCGCCCGTGGGCGGTCGCGCGTTCTTTGTAAGTCGACCCTCGGTAATGGCTTGCATTTTTCCTGGGACGATTCTGAGCTCGGCAGGGTCTCTTACCGAAGGGCCCTTGGCCCAGGCCCTCACAGAAACCTTATCCGTCAAAGACTTTCCGTTTGACCGGACTCTGGGCGGCGATTAACACGTACGGTGCGGAAAGATGCACAGAAACTGGCTTTGCGGGTCGAAATGCTCCTTCCGCCGGCCTTTCCTTGGCCGTCCAGAGCGGTTGATTCACGACTCTGTTCTTGAAGCGCCTTGGGCGGTTGTCTCGATTCTCATTTTCCGAAGATGAGCCAACGCTTCACCAGATCTCAGGATCGCTTACGCGGGGTCGCGGTACCCTGAGGCCGGAGCGCTCGTGGGTAAACCGTTTTTCAGATAGGGGGGTTGGCATGGTCCAACGACGCCTTCTCGCTCTCACTGCATTGGTGGCCCTCCTCGCGACCGAGGTCGCTAAGGCGGACGCACCGATCGTCTTCGTATCCCGCTACATGGGCGCGAGCCCGGACGTCTCCCGCCGCACCACGGCCATCGAGCGTGCGCTGAGTGGTCGCCTCCGTATACGCGAGGCGGACGGCACGCTGCGCGAACTCGTCGACGGCCCTCTGCCGGACGCG
>CAYZGY010001037.1:0-2858 GCA_964478085.1 uncultured Planctomycetia bacterium | reverse complement strand
AGGCGCCGTGGCGAGTCTCATCGTCGGTATGGCGCTCGCCTTGGGGCTGCACTCGTGGCAGAAGGCCGAGGTCGACAAAGTCGAGCGCACGCTCGGCTCGACACGAGTTGTCAGCGTTCACGAGGACGAAGGCGAGCCGGACGTCGGCACTCTCATCGTGTGCGACGCGCTCGAAGGGAATCTCGTTTATCGTGATCGAGTCGTTATCCTGCGTACGGGCGGCGACCCGATCGGACGGGGCAGCATCACGCTCTTGCGTGGGCTGCCCGGATCGGTCGCAGCCGATCGATCGAGTGATCAGCTGGCGGAACAGCTCGGAGCGAACTTGCGTGAAGCCGAGGCCGGAAAGCCCGTCGTGCTTCGTCTGTCGATCGATTGGTGGAAGGAAGGCGAGCCCGAGCTCGCCGCGGGCGACCGCGTGGAGGCGTTCGAATCTTCGGCGCCGTTTCACGCTGCCGAGCCGTTCTTCTTCATCGCGGCGATCGCGTTCGTCGTCAGTCTTCTGACCTTGATCGTCATCAGTCTGTTCACGCCGGCGAAACCGCTAGACGAGCTTCGAGGTCTCGTCTACCGCGCGTCGTACCACGACGACGAAGCTCAGGACGCGCTCGCCGATCGGGTCGAGAATCTCGACGACGAGGAGAAGGGAGGTGAGCGATGACCGAGATTCACTGGGCCCGGATCATCTTCATCGCGCTCTTCGTGTTGATCGCGGTCGCCGTGTTCCTCCTTCCCCAGGAATACGTCTTCCGCGGCGCGCCGAACCGGGCGCCCTGGCGCGACCTGCGCTACTGGGCGCTCCTCAACGTGGTGATTCACACGGTCGTCTACCTTTGGTTCTGAGCCTTGACGTTCGAGGTGCCCGAGTCTGTACGCGTCGAGATCGCAAGAGCCGACGCGCTCGAGCGATTCGCGTCGAAGCGTGTGTGGACGCTTCGCAAACGTTTGGTCGAAGGTGTCGAGCTCCTCTACTCGCCTCTTTGGATCTTCGACGCAGAGATTCGAGTCGAAAACGCTGAGGGGGTTACGCTTCGGGTCGCGGTCGACGGAATCGATGCGACGGTTCGCGTGGTCGACCGGGCAGTACATGTCGACGAAGTCGCGCAGCCGTGTCTTCCGAAGCTCGTGAGTCGCGAAGAGGCGCAATCCGCGTTCGACACCGAGTTTCCTGTCTGGCTCGCGCGCACACGTTCGGGGTCGATGATCGACTCCGAGGTGCGCGGTCTGGTGGGTTATCCATGGTGGGTCGAGTATTCGATGGTGGGCGGTGCGCGAACCATCCGAGCACTCGACGCATCGAACGGAGCGTGGGTCGGAGCGCGCGGACGTGCTGCTATTCTGAGGGGCTTCGTCGGCGCAGCGCGCGACGGTGGCTGATCGCGACGAGCGCCGGCAAGAACGTCAGGCTCGCGAAGCAGCACGAGCCGATGCCGAGCGCGATCATCAGTCCGAACTGACGCATCAACGGCAGCTCGCTGACGAGGAGCGCGAGGAATCCGCAGCAGACCGCGAGCGCGTTGAAGACGAGCGCCTTCGCCGTCAGCGAGAAAACCTCGCGGTAGGCCGCGGCGAGATCTCCTTCGTTCTCGCGCAGCGCGAGATGGGTGCGATCGATGACGTGAATCGGAAAGTTGACGCCGACGCCGATCGACAGTGACGCGAACATCGACGTGCCGACGCTGAGAGGGATGTCCGTAGCCGCCATGACCGCGTAAACGCAGAGCACGGCGAAGCTGACGGGAATCATGCAGAAGACCCCAGTCTTGAGCGAGCGGAAGAGCACGACGAGGCAGACGAAGATCAAGATGACCGTCAGCGTCAGGCTGCGTACGTGACTCGAGACGACGAGCGCGACCCAGTGGTAGTCGAGGTAGACGCGACCCGCGAGCTCCGTCTGGAGCGGGCCGCCCGCGGGAAACTCGTCCGCGAGGTACTCGCGAACGGCGACGACGACGCGCTTCTCGTCCTCGTACTCTCCACTCGTCAGGCGCAGCCGGACGAGCGCGCGACGGTAGTCCTTGTCGATGACGCGCAGCAGGTCCGCGTGCTTCGACTTGCTGCGTTCGAGGAGGTCGAGGTGATCGCGCACGTCGTCCTTCGAGTCCGGGATGCGATCGAACTCCTTCTCCCAGTCGTTGAGGATCTGGTTCATCTTGCGCGAGAACCCGGCCACCGAGATCGAGCCGTTGACCGACTCCTGGCTCTCGGCGAACTTCTCGAGCCCATCGATCTTGCGCAGGACTGCCGGGTCGATGAGCCCACCGGGCTCCTTCGCCTCGACGATGACGTCGAGGAAGTACGTGCCATCGAAGAGGCGATTGAGCAGTCGATCGTCGCGCACGATGCGACTCGTGCTTTCGAACGTGCTCGCCGTCGATTGGCCGACGCGCAGGCCGCTCGCGAGCCATGCACCGAGAACCGTGAGCGCGATACCGACGAAAAGCCAGAGCCCGGCGCGTCGCCGAACCGTCTCGCCGTGCGCAACGAGCAGTCTGACGAGGGGGCCCGACGCCGACCACCTCGCGAGCTTCCGCTGATGCTTCGCCTCGGGATTGACGAACATCAAGCAGGCGGGGAGCAGAGTGAACGAAGCGACGAGCGTCGCGCCGACACCGAGCGCCGTGAAGAGCCCGAACCAACGAAGGGGGGGCATGATTCCCGTGAAGAAGAACGACGCGAAGCCGACGATGTCCGTCACGGACGTGACGAAAACCGGCACCCAGAGTCGTCCGTGAGCCTTCGCGACGAGCTGAGCTCGAGAGAGCTGCGCGCCCGCTTCGCCGGAGTTGCGGCCGATCTCGCGGTAGTACTCGCCGAGGATGTGAATCGCGTCGGCGACCCCGATCGACATCACCGTG
>CAYZGY010001036.1:0-2861 GCA_964478085.1 uncultured Planctomycetia bacterium | reverse complement strand
GGATTCCGGTAAGATTTAGACGGTAGACTGCGCTTCGATCATGGCTCTCCAGGATCTTCGAGGACGATGCTCCGACGATCAATCGCGTTTCTTCTCTGTGTTCTCGTTTTCGTTTCGGCACGAGCGGCCGAACGTCCCTCGTTCCTCGTCATCCTGGGGGACGACTGCACGTTCAACGACTTGCCGCTCTACGGCGGGCGCAATGCACGGACGCCGCGACTCGATTCGTTCGCGGCGGAAGGCTTGACGTTCGATCGAGCCTACCTCAGCTCGTCGATGTGCCAACCGTGCCGTGCCGAGCTCTACACGGGCCAGTACCCGATGCGGAACGGCTGCGCGTGGAATCACTCCGCGAGTCGCCCCGGTACGACGAGCATTCCCCAGCACCTCGGAGCGCTCGGCTATCGTGTCGGCCTCGCGGGGAAGGTGCACGTCAAGCCTGCGAGGTGCTTTCCCTTCGAGCGTGTCGACGGTTTCGATCCGAATTGCGTACGCGATCCAACTCGCCCGCATGACCTCGCTGGCTTGACGGAGTTCATCGATCGCGACTCGAAGCAGCCGTTCTGTCTCGTCATCGCGCTCGTCGAGCCGCACTTGCCTTGGGTCATGGGGGACGCGTCGAAGTACCCGCCGAAAAAGATCGGGCTGCCTCCGAACGTCGCGGACACGCCGCAGACGCGCAGTGATTTTTCGCGCTACCTCGCCGAGATCACCTACATGGATTCGCAAGTCGGCGCGATTCTCGACGCGCTCGAGAAGACCGGTCGCGACAAGGACACTCTTGTCCTCTTCAGCTCGGAGCAGGGCTCCCAGTTTCCCGGCTGCAAGTGGACGAACTGGGATACGGGGCTGCACACGGCGCTCATCGCGCGTTGGCCGGGCAAGGTCGCGGCGGGCCGACGAACGAAGGCGCTCGTGCAGTACGCCGACGTGCTCCCCACGCTTCTCGATGCTGCCGGCGGAGACAGCACGAAGCACGAGTACGATGGAACGAGCTTCCTCCCGGTCCTCCTCGGCAGGTCGGACAGCCATCGACGCTTCGTCTACGGGATGCACAACAACGTGCCCGAAGGACCGGCCTACCCGAGTCGAACGGTCTTCGACGGAACCCATCGCTACATTCGTAATCTGCGACCGGACGAGCTCTTCATCGAGAAGCATCTGATGGGCAAGCGTGGCGAGGGCAAGCTCAACAATCCGTACTGGTCGACATGGATGCGCGAGGCATGGAAGAGTCCCGCGACCTACGCGCTCGTGAAGCGGTACATGCGTCGATCCGCCGAGCAGCTCTACCGAACGACCGATGATCCCTACGAGATGCGAAACCTCGCGGGCGACGAGAAGCTCGCGAGCGCCCAGAAGGTCTTGAGCGACGAGCTCGACCGTTGGATGAAGTCCCAGGGCGATCCCGGAGCCGCACAGGATTCGATGCGTGCGCTCGAGGCCGCGCGTCGGGGGCGGCATCTCTACTTCCCTGGTACACCTTCGTCAAGAGTCGATCCGAGAGCGCGCAAGCGATGACGCAGCCAATGTTCGATCAGGATGACACGGATCAGAGCGGGTCTCCTCGAGCCTCGTTCGAGGAGGAGGGGCTCGTCCACATCGAGCGTTTCATCCGGGACGCCGATTTCAAGCGACTGCTCGTCGAGCTCGAACGCTTCCATCACGACGTTGTTCCGAAGATGCCCCGCGAACAGGTGTACTACGAGACGCCGGGCGATCCTGCAACGCTCAAACAGCTCCAGCATCTCGACGAGCACGATGCGTATTTTCGGGAGCTACTCTGGGGAGGGGCGCCTCGACGACTCGCGGAGATCCTCCTCGACGGACCGGTCGTCCCGAAGAACTTCCAGTGGTTCAACAAGCCGCCCGGAGTCGGCCGTGCGACACCGCCGCATCAGGACGGCTACTACTTCATGCTCGATCCGTGTGAGGCGACGACCCTCTGGCTCGCCCTCGAGGAGGTTGACGAGGAGAACGGCTGCGTACGCTACATTCCGGGCTCTCACCGTGACGGTATGCGTTCTCACGGGCGGACGGGTACGCTCGGATTCTCGCAGGGGATCAGCGACTACGGCACCCCGGAGGACCTCGCTCGCGAGCGGGCCTATCCCGCGGGGCCGGGTGATCTTCTCGCTCATCACGCGATGACGATTCACCGAGCCGACGGGAACACGTCGGCGAATCGAACGCGGCGAGCGCTCGGATTCATCTACTATTCGGAGCGTGCTCGGGAAGACGCCGAGGCGCACGCCGAGTACCAGCGCAAGCTCCACGGGGACCTCGCGCGCGAGAAGAAGATCTGATGGCCTGCTCGAGTTCTCGATGTACCGTTTACTTCGCGTCTTGTGTCGTGTCGCTGATCGTCGGTCTTTCGGTGCGAGCGGCCGATCGTCCGAACGTGCTCCTGCTCGTCGGGGAAGACCTCGGCACGCAGCTGGGATCCTACGGTGATCCGTACGCTCGCACGCCCGTTCTCGACGGCCTCGCCTCGCGTGGCGCGCGGTTCACGAATGCGTGGACGACTCACTCGGCCTGCTCGCCCGCGCGTGCGAGCTTGCTCACCGGGCTCTATCCGTTTCAGAACGGACAAATCGGATTGGCGACCCATCGCTACGCGATGTTCCGTACTTGGGAGAATCTCCCGAGCGCGCTTCGCGCACACGGCTACCGGACGGGAATCATCGGAAAGCTCCACGTGAATCCTGCGTCAGCGTTTCCGTTCGACTTCCGCTGGAACGATCCGAAGAAGATCAGCTTCGGTCGTCGCGACGTCGACGAGATCGCGAAAGTCGCGGGAGAGATCTTCGAGAAGGATCGCCAGCGTCCCTTTTTCGACACGATAAAATTCCCCCACGCAC
>CAYZGY010001035.1:0-2865 GCA_964478085.1 uncultured Planctomycetia bacterium | reverse complement strand
ACGGTTTTGCAAACCGTTGCCTTACCACTTGGCTATGCCGCCTCGGCGCCAAGGATCAGCATTTATAGCAGACGGGTCGGAGCTTGACAACGGCGAATGTATGCGGGCAAATGGACGGTTCGTTGCTGTTGAACGAGGACCCGAAAGCGCCCGACACGTGTCCCATTCCACCTCCGTCAATCCAGCTTCCTACGAGAGTGCCGGCTCGTCCGAGACGCCCTGGGGACCCGTCGAAGCGGTCATCTTCGACATGGACGGAGTGCTCGTCTCGTCGCTCGAGGTCCACTGGAAGGCGTATCGCTTGACCTTCCGAACCCAAGGTCGCGAATTCACCCAGGAAGAGTACTTCCAGCTCGCCTCCGGCGCGACACGCGAAGTGGTCATCCGTCGTGTTCTCGGTGACGTCCCGCAAAACCTCCTCGAGGAGCTGATGGAGCAGAAAGAGCACCACGTGGTCAATCTGCTCGAGGCCGAAGGTGTGCCGACCGTTCCCGGGGCTCGGGAGTTCCTTCGGGACTTGCGCGCACTCGGAATCAAGACCGCCGTCGCGACGTCGAGTCGCAGCCCGGGCCCGTTTCTCGCACGAGCGGATCTCGACCACGAGTTCCCCCACATCGTCGATCGGCGACACGTCGAGCACCCCAAGCCCCTGCCCGATTGCTACCTGCTCGCAGCGGAGAAGCTCGGCGTCACGCCCGAGCGCTGCGTCGTCGTCGAGGACTCACTCACGGGGATCGAAGCCGGTGTCCGAGCGGGCATGAGAGTCATCGCGCTGACGACGACCGAAGATCCCGAAGACCTGGCTCGATCGAGGGCAACTCGGGTCTATCCCGGCTTCGACGACATTCCACGCGACGAGTGGTTCGGGCGGGCGTAGATCGGCACTAGCGGCGCCACAGGCGTACCCAGACGGTACGTCGAGGACGACGGGGGGAGCAGAACGAAGCCGGCGCTCGAGACACGGCGACGCAGCAAGAGGGCGGTGAGAAATGACAACTAGAGCCACAAGAGCATCATCAATCCGACCCAGATCGCGATCGACGCCGCGGCCAGGGCTAAGGAACGCCCGAGATTGGGCAGCACGGGACGCTCATCCCGAATGACGACCGTTCGCGCGATCATGTCTCCGAGTCGTTGACGCGCCTTCGTCATCGACATACAGACGAAGCCCACGACTCCGAGAAGAAGCACATCGAAGATCGCCAAGCTCTCGCGCGCGAAGCACCGCACACCCTTCGCCGGTCGCCCTCCTTCCGTGACGACGCGTAAACGAGCGAGAGTCTTCGCCGGAGTCTGCCCGCCGAGTCGAGTGCAGACCGTGTAGTAGAGAATTCCTCCGAGGAGCAAACCGAAGACGAGCTTCGCGATGGAGGCGCCGTCACTGAAGAGCACGACGAATACGTCTCCGATCGTCGCTTGAGGATGGATCTTGGACGCGAGCCAAGACGCGAGCACGAGGACGACGATGGCTCGCGGGACGATCGCGTCGAGAAGCCTCGCACCGATCCTGCGAAAGACGCTCGCGATCGCGAGCTCTTCCCGAGGACGCGCCTTATGTCTCTTTCGAGGAAGACTCGCCGCTTGCAAGTCACGATCGAAGCGCCCGCTCTCGATGCGCTCGTGACGCTCCACAAGATCGCTCGGCGCCTGATCCCGAAAGCACGGAAAGGAGCAGTACCCCTCGCGAGCCCACAGATTGAACGACGCAGCGCCGACGAATCTCGACTGAAGATCGGGGAGGGTCGCCTCACAACCCGGACAGCGATGCGCGAGCGAGCTCACTCGACCTCCTCGATCAGCACCGGCTCGAACCCGAGCGCGTCACAACTGACGAGGCGATACTTCACCCCCCCCTTCTCGCCCTGGAAAACTCGCTCCCACTCCGACGGGGTGTGGAGGTGACCGAATAGACAGTACGAGCAGCCGGCCGACTCGATGATCCGTGTGAAGAGGCTCTCCTCCGTTCCCACTCGAAACGGCGGGTAGTGGAAGAGGCAAATTGGTGGACGGTCGCCGTCGTAGATTTCACGCAGGTGCTCGATCGAAAAAAGCAGCTCGCGACGCTCCCGATCGAGATTCTTGTCGATGTCAGCGCAAGTGGTCGCGTAGTCGCTCGCTTCGAGCCCTTCCTCGATGCGCGGAAGAAAATCGCCACCGCGCACTCCGACGATCGGCACGCCGTCGATCACGAGCGCCGTCTTCTTGATCGCGTAAACGCCTTCCGGCAGCAACTCGGCGAGCTTCTTCTTCGAGCCGGGCCACCAGTAGTCGTGGTTGCCCTTGATCAGCACCTTTCGCCCGGGCAGCTTCTGAAGCCACTCGAACTCCTCGAGGACCTGATTCGGCTTGAGCGCCCACGAGAAATCACCGGGAACGAGGACGATATCGCCCTCTTCGATGCGCTCGCGCCAGGCCTTCTCGAGCTTGAGGTGGTGCCCTTCCCAGTGCTCGCCGAAGCGGTCCATCCACTTTCCCGTGGAGAACCCGAGATGCAGATCGCTGATCGCCCAGATTCGAAACACGCCGCGACGAAGTGCCCGTGTTGAAGGTGCTCGGAATTCCTGCAGTGCCCGAGGCCCCGCTCACGGGACCGAAAAGAATGCGGACACCCCTGAAGGGAATCGGTACCTTATCCGTTCGAAAGACGGAAAACCAGCTCGATGATCCACACCTCAAGATGAAGACCTTCGACCTCTTTCTCGTCGCCAAAGAAGGCGTCCAGCTCGACACCGAATCCGTCACCGCGTGCCTCGACAAGCTCCCTCACGTCGGCCAGGACCCGAACGACTGGACCCGGTTCTACTACCGCAACGAAGAATCGGGCACGACGTTCTTTCTTCTCGTCGACCCGCAGTTCATCCCGAC
>CAYZGY010001034.1:0-2866 GCA_964478085.1 uncultured Planctomycetia bacterium | reverse complement strand
GACAGCATCGCGAATCACGCCGCGCGCTGGGGCCGTGCCGAGGAGTCGATCCGAGACGATTCCCGATTCGCAGGCGTCACCTTCGACCGGAACTCACTCGAGGGACTCGTTCCGCTCGCGAGAGATCCGAAGTCGGAGCTCTGGGAGTTCGTCCATCTCCTCAGCGGCACGCTGCCGCCTCTCGACCAAAACGGCGAGCCGCTTCGCGACGAGAACGACCGCTTGATCCTGACACCCGACACGGGCCTCATCTTCGTCCTCGTCCCGCCCGGCGAGCTCGACATCGGCGCGACGGCAGAAACCTTCGGCGACAAGCTCAAGCCGCGGCGCAACGAAAGCCCGGTCCAGAGCGTCTCTCTCGGTGCGTTCCTGATCTCGAAGTACGAGATGACGCAAGCGCAGTGGATACACGTCACGGGAAGCAACCCGAGTCGATACTCACCGCGCTCGGGCTTCCGGCGCTCCGACTCGGACCGCGGCAAGATCTGCACGCTCCTCAATCCCGTCGAGCAGCTCTCGTGGGACCACGCGAACGATGTCCTACGCAACGTCGGCCTCGTCCTCCCGACCGAAGCTCAGTGGGAGTACGGGGCGACGGCCGGCGTGCGCGCTCGGTGGTGGACGGGAAACGAGCCGAACGACCTGAGCGTCGCCGCCAACATCGCCGACGAGGCTTTCCGCCTCTCACGAGGCCCGCAGAGCCTGAAGTACGCCCCGTGGGACGACGGCTACCCACTTCACGCGCCGGTGGGTCGGTTCCAAGCGAACGCCTTCGGCCTCCACGACGTGATCGGCAACGTCATGGAATGGTGTCGCGACGTCTACGGCGAACGAGTCACCGACCTCGCGCCGGGCGACGGCGAGCGTCGCGTGAAGAATCCCAGGGAAGAGAGACGCGTCCGGCGCGGCGGAGGATTCTACGAGCCGATCGCCGAGACGCGAGTGACGCTTCGGCGCGAGAGCCACCGATCGGACTCGTCGTTTCGAAACGGTGTCCGACCGGTGTATCCGATCGAGTAAGAGATCGAGAGCCTACGCGCTCGCCGCTTCTTCCTTTCGTCGCGCCAACAAGATCACTAGGCCCATGACGAGAAGCGCGGCCGCGGTGATCCAGAGACTCATCGTGTCGAGCGAGTCTACCTTGTCGGTCACGATGCCGATGTGATTGCCCTCGAGCACGACAAAGCCGAGCGCGAAGGTGCCGCCACCGTCGGTCGTGATGCGGATCTCGGTCGTCACAGTCGGTGGCGGATCGATCAGCCCGCCCGTCAGCGAGATCGTGGGGTCGGGGCTGCGCACGTACTTGAGCTCGATGTCCTCGTCCCCCGTCTTCGGGTTGTCGAAACGGTCGAGCTGTGGGTCGTGAGGGCTGAGGAGGGTCAGACTCGTCGACGTGATCGTCTCCTCGACCGTCGGCGTGTTGATCTTCGTCGTCGAGAATTCGACGTACCCCCAGGACCTGTCTTCCCACGCGGACGAGAGCAGGGTGAACTCGGGGCCACCCGCTTCCTCCATGACGTCGTAGTCGAGCGTCAATGAAGTCACCGTGCCACCACCACCGGCACCGGCACCGCCGCCCGGCTGAAACGGAGCCGCCTCGGCCGCATCGAGCGTGTAGATGCGCAGTCGGTGGCAGACGATTTCACGGAAGTTCGGGACCGGGTTCTGGTCGTCGTCGAGGTGGATGCGAATGCCCGCACGTTTGCCCGCCTCGGGATTCGGAACGACGACGAGTCGGCCGATGTCCTGCTCCGCTCCGTTGGCCGGCGGACCGTTGAAGTTCTCGTCGAAGATGAGCTCGCTGCCGAAGAGCGGCTCGTACGTCGCGACATTCTCGCCGCGGACGCGAAAATCATCGGCGACGATCGCCGTCGGGTTGATCACCGGGTCGTTCTGCCCCGTGGCCGTCCGCTCCCCCTCCGACATCATCGCCACGACCGCGAGGACCGCGGCCGCGAGCAGGAACACGCTGGCTATCGCACGTCGCGTCATCACCTCAGCCTCCTTTGTCGCGCGGCGGGCGCCGCGCCCCTCGAGTTTCAACCGAACCAAAACCCATCATAAGGACAAGGGCTCTCGACGTATACCTTTTCGAGCGGGGCTGGGCGGCCGATCCCCCCTCGGATGCGGAATCGAAGCTCCCCAGGGGCAGCAAAAAAGAGATCTTTTCGGGAGTTAGGCCCGGCGATTGTCGTTGGTTCCGGGCGAGTCGATCGCTAAATTGGAAGGTCGTTGAGTATTGGGAGCCACGCCGGAGATTTCCTATCGTCATGCGCGCGCAAGCTGGTCGCCCGGGCCTCGCGTCCGGAAGTTCGTCGTCTGCTCGGTTTGTCGAGATCCGATTAGCCGCCTTGGTTGCTGCTCTTGTGGCAGTGGTCGGGCTCTCGTCTGACTTCACGGCGCTTCACGCGCAGGTGATCATCAACGAGTTCCTCGCCGCCAACGGCAAGACGAACAACGACGACGAAGGCGACAGCTCCGACTGGGCCGAGCTCTACAACACCTCGAACGAGGACATCGACCTCGAGGGTTGGACGATCTCGGACGACGCGGCCGAGCCGCAGAAGTGGACCTTCCCATCGATCACGATTCCGGCGGGCGGCTACCTTCTCGTCTGGCTCTCGGGCAAGGACCGCACGGGCATCGCGCCGACCCAGGTCGACCAAAACGAGCTCGACCAGCTCGCGTTTCGGCCGATCTACATCCAGCGAGAGACCTCGTGGCGCTATCGCATCGCCGAGCCGGGCACACCGGGCCCGGAGGCCGATTGGAACACGATCGGCTACAACGCGAGCTCTTGGGACCAAGGAAACTCGGGATTCGGTTATGGCGACGGTGATGACGTCACCGAACTCCCCGACAACAC
>CAYZGY010001033.1:0-2869 GCA_964478085.1 uncultured Planctomycetia bacterium | reverse complement strand
ATCCCCCTCGGGATGTGATCGACAAGTCGGATCTTGTCGGACGGATCAAACTGCTCTTCGATCTCGTGCCTCTGATCCTTCAAACCGACTCGTCCCGGGTGATCAGCATCGTGATTCAGAACAACCACGGCGTTCCTCAGATCGAGGGGGTCAGCGCGGAACATCACAACCTTTCCCATCACGGACGCGACCCGCAAAAGATCGCGCAGCTCATGAGAATCGAGCGCGCCATCCTGAAGTGCTTCGACGGGCTGCTGGCTCGAATGAAAAGCGCACCTGAAGCCGGTGGGACACTGCTCGACCACACCATGACGCTGCTCGGCAGCAATCTGGGGAGCGCTGCGGCCCACGACCCCCGCAACAATCCGATTCTCCTCGCCGGAGGAAAGCGGAAGCACAGTGGTTACGTAGCGCACGACGCCGAGAAGAACACACCACTCTGCAACCTGTTCGTGAGAATCCTCCAGGAGATCGGAGTGGAAACGGAGGCTTTCGCCACCAGCTCTTCCATCTTGAGCTGGTGAAGCGACCCAATTCTCTGGATCGCGATTCGAGCGGCGTTCGTTGATTTGTCCCGGCACTTTCGCGCCAGACACCGACTCATCATTGCGTGGTCAGCCTCGATCGAGGACACCGCAGGACGCGACACTCGAAAAACTCCGGTCAACACTGCATGATTGCGCGGTTCCTCTCGATTCTCTTCTTCCTGTCGTCGATCTTTCTCGTTGGCTGCCTCCCGAGTTGGTCCGTTGATTGGGCCGACCGAGACGCGTACGGAGCTCTGCGTGAGGGTCAGGCCGCCGTCCTGGGCGAGGCCGCCGTCCTGGGCGAGGCCGCCGACTTTGACATCGAATACGCGCCCATAGACGTTCGCGAATTCCTCACCATCGTCGACACTCAACTCGGTGATAGCGGCGGCACGCAGATCCTTCACCTGGAGGACGCGCTCAAGCTCGCGTACCGAAATAGCCGGGACTTCCAGTCGACGAAGGAGGATCTGTACAGTTCCGCCCTCTCTCTCGTCACGCTGTCTCGCGGATGGTCTACACTCCTCTTCAGCGGAGACTCGCAGGGAACGACCGAAGTTGCAAGGACCGCGGGAGGTGGGCCCGAGGGCGGCCCGGATCAGTCCACCAAGTATCTGAATGCGAGCACCGGCGCGACACTCGCGAAACGGCTCGTCGGCGGTGGCCTGATCGTGCTCGGAGCGTCGCTCGACTACGCCATCGACTTCGTCGGCGGATCGGACACCGAGGTCCTCGGTTCTCTCGTCAGCGGCACATTCACTCAGCCTCTCCTGCGAGGCGCCTTTCGGAACCTTGCCTACGAAGAGCAGTATCGGCGAGAGCGCGATTTTCTCGTCGAGGTCTTCGAGTTCTATCGCTTTCGGCAACTCTTCGCCGTCCAGATCTTCCGGGACTACTACGGCGTCCTCCGCAGTCGTGATCGCATCGAGAACAGCCGCATCGGAATCAAACGACTGCAGGAGGCCTACGACGTTACGAGGACGCTCGTCGACGGAGGGCAAGTCTCACCTGTTCAAAGGGATCAGGCCGAGCAGGATCTCCTGAACGCACAGATCGGGCTCGAGCTCGCGCTTCTGAACTACTCGAACGCGCTCGACTCCTTCAAGATCACTCTCGGTGTACCGATCTCGAGCGATCTGCGGCTCGACTACCCCAAGGCTCTCGAGGACCTCAACGAAGCGGGGCCGAAGCCGTTCCCTTTCACGGAGAGCGAGAGCGTCGAGATCGCGCTGTCGTCGGACACGCGGCTATTGCGTGCCCGTGCGCGCGCCAGAGACTCGACTCGAGATGTCGAGATCGCAGCGGACAGATTCCTCCCTGGCGTCGAGTTCGAAGCCGGAATCTCCGTGCCCGGGACTGCTCCCGACGAGCCTGAGCGACTTCAATGGCACCACCACACTCGCAACGTCCGATTGAACTTCCAGTACGACCTCGACCAAACCGAGAATCGCAACCGCTATCGAAACGCGCTGATCGACCGTGACCGGGCGGCCCGCAACCTGATTCAGGAGCAGCACAGCTCGACTCTCGCCGTGAGAAACTCGTTCCGTTCGCTCAAGCAGTCGAGGCAGAGCTTCCTCCTCCAAGCCAAGAGTGCGACGATCGCCGATCGACGAACGAAGCTCGCAGCGATTCAGCGGAAGGAGGGCGCTGCGTCGGCCCGCGACGTACTCGAAGCCGAGAACGCCCGCATCTTCGCTCGTAACGGCCAGACGAACGCGTTGATCGACTACACGATCACCCGACTCGAGTTCCTCGCCGATCTCGGCATGTTGTCCGTCGACAGCGATGGTCTCTACTCGGAACGAAACGAGCCTTTTGGCTTTGATCGACTCGAGGAGAGGTACTCCTACTTGTCTCCAGACTCGTCGCGTGGCGAGGCCGACGAAGACGATCCGTCACCCCGTGCGTCAGCCTCCTCCCGCCCCCACTCGGACATCGCCGATGAAACTCGCGAATAAATCAGCACCTTCTCAAATCACGGAAGCGTTGAAGAAGGTTGCTCTCTCCGTCGTGGCGTCCCTTCTCTTGCCCGGTTGCTGGTCTTCCGACGACGCGAACGCCGTGACGTCGAGTCAGACCTCGCGAGTGACCCTCGGGCCCTTGGTTGTGACCTCGATCGAGTCGGGCGAGCTGCAATCCGAGAAGAAAACCGTCATCGCGAACGAACTCGAGTGGGCGGTCATTATCAAGTCGGTCAAGGAGGAAGGCACGCTCGTCAAGAAGGGCGACGTCGTGATCGAGTTCGAGTGCAAAGAGTTGCTCGAGGAGATCGAGGACAAGGAGCTCGAGATCGAGAACGCCGAACTCGACGTCGAGCAAGCACGCAAGACGCAACTCGT
>CAYZGY010001032.1:0-2879 GCA_964478085.1 uncultured Planctomycetia bacterium | reverse complement strand
CAGTCCCAGTGCTGGTTGGGGTGAATCGATCGCAGCGCAGCGGAGATCGAGAGGGTGCATCCCGATCCAGCGCGGCACTTCAGTCCCAGTGCTGGTTGGGGTGAATCGATCGCAGCGCAGCGGAGATCGAGAGGGGGCTTCCCGAAAGCCCCCTAAAGAAACCGATCACGAGAACAGCTCGTGAACGACTTCCCCATGGACGTCCGTCAGCCGGAATTCTCGCCCCGCGTAACGGTACGTCAGCTTCTCGTGATCCAACCCCAGGAGGTGCAGAATCGTCGCATGCAGGTCATGCATGTGGACCTTGTCGACCGTCGCCGTGTGGCCGAACTCGTCCGTCTCGCCGTGGCAGTAGCCGGGGCGCGTTCCGCCGCCGACGAGGAAGTGGGTGAAGCCGTCGGGGTTGTGGTCGCGGCCTGTTCCCTTGTCTTGGGCGAAGGGGTTACGCCCGAACTCGCCTCCCCACCAGACGAGCGTATCTTCGAGCAGCCCGCGTGACTTGAGGTCGGCGAGGAGTCCGGCGATCGGCTTGTCGACGGCCTTCGCGTGCTTCGCGTGGGCCGGAAGGTTCGAGTGCTGGTCCCAGCGAGGGTTGTCGCCGTTGTCCGAGTAGTTGACTTGGATGAACCGCACACCGGCCTCGGCCATGCGCCTGCCGAGAAGGCACTGGCGGCCGAAGTCGTCCGTGTCCTTCTCGCCGATGCCGTAGAGCTTCTTCGTCGCTTCGGTTTCACCCGAAAGATCGGTGAGGCCCGGCGCGTGGAGCTGCATGCGGTACGCGAGCTCGAAGGACTCGATCGTCGCCTCGATATCGTCGTTCATCCCTCGCACGCCGCTCGCGGCTTGCTCGCGGTGGAGGCCGCGCAGGAGCTCGAATCGCTCACGCTGGAACTCGCTCGAGAACTTCGGGTTCGCGATGTGGCGGATGCCGACCTTCGATCCCGGCGTACTCGCGCGACCGAGGGGCGTGCCTTGGAAGACGGCGGGCAGAAACGCATTCGAGTAGTTGCGCGGTCCGCCGTTCCCCATCGACGGTTGGATCGTGATGAAGTCGGGCAGGTTGCGATTTTCGGAGCCGAGACCGTAGCTGATCCACGAGCCGACCGAGGGCCGCACGAGATTCGTCGCGCCCGTGTGGAGGAAGAGCGTCGAGGGACCGTGCGCGACGCCGTTCGTGTGCATGCTGTGGATGAAGCAGAAGTCGTCGACGTGCCGCGCGATGTTCGGAAAGAGCGACGAGACTTCGTGCCCCGTCTCCCCGTGTCGCGAGAACTCCCACGGCGACTTCATGACGCGCTCGGGCGTCACTTTGCGCGTGCGAGCGACACGGAACTTGATCAGCTTTCCGTGATCCTTGTCGAGGCGCGGCTTGCGATCGAAGAGGTCGACGTGACTCGGCCCGCCCTGCATGAAGAGGAAGATAATCCGCTTCGCGCGAGGGCGATGGTGGGCTGTGGGATGGTGGCCTGTGGGACGGTGGCCTGTTGTGGGACGGTGGCCTGTTGTGGGACGGTGTGGAGCCTGGGACTCGACCGTCTTGCCGGCTGCTGCCGCCTCACGTTCTGCGAGCAGACTCGAGACCGCGAGCGATCCGAAACCGCAGGCGAGACCACGAAGCAGGTCGCGTCGCCGAGGCAGCCAGGGAGTCTTGTTCGTCAGGTCGATCATCGCTTTGTTTTCGCCCACGATCATGCCGAATCGGGGGCCTTGTCGCCAGCTCTCAGCGTAGAAAACGGAAGTCGACGCACGCGAACAGCGTCTGGACGAAACCCGTCCAACGCTCGAGTCGCTCCGCATCGTCCTTTCCCTTCGAGACGAACGCCTCTGCGAGCTCGGCCTCGGCCGTGGTCGGCGGTCTTCCGAGAATCCGCCGGTAGGCGAGAACGATGCGAGCATCGGGCTCGAGCTTTTTGTCCCCGAGGAGGCGTTTCGCGGCGGTCTCGGACTGCTCGATCATGAAAGGAGAGTTGAGCAGGTAGAGCGCCAGTGTCGAGCTCGTCGTCAGAGACCGCCGCCCGACCGAGAGGTTCGGATCGGCGAAATCGAAGACCTCGAGAATCTCGAGAAGCGTGTTGCGGAAGATCGGGATGTAGACACTCCGGCGCGTCGAGGAGAAGCGGTAGCCGTACTCGACCTTGTTCCCGGTCTTCTTGCCTTTGCCCGTGTCGATCGCGGGGCCACCCGCGTGCAGGTCGAGCGAACCGGACGCCGAGAGGATCGCGTCCCGCAGCTCGTCGGCAGCGAGACGTCGGCGCGGCATGTGCGAGAGCAGGCTATTCTCGGGGTCGGCGAGCGCCAACTTGTCGGCGAGCTCTCGTGGCGGGGCGCTCGAAAGCCCGAAGGTCCTCGAAAGAACGATGCGGCGGACCAGCTTCTTGATCGACCAGCCATCGCGGACGAACTCGACCGCGAGCGTGTCGAGCAGCTCGGGGTGCGACGGTTCCTCGCCCATGCTTCCGAAGTTGTCGACGGTGCGTACGAGTCCCGCGCCGAAGAGCCAGTGCCAAACGCGATTGACGATCACCCGTGCGGTCAACGGATGATCTGCGCGAGCGATCCAGTCGGCGAGCTCGCGACGGCCGCTCTCCCCGTCGGCGATCTTCGCCGTCGACGGGATCGAGGTGAACGAGGTGAGGAATCCGCGTGGAACTTTCGGCCCGAGATTACGGGTCTCGCCGCGAACGTGGACGTGCCAGTCCTCGGTCTTCGCCTCGTCGCGAACCGAAAGCGCGAGCTGCTTCTTCGGCGCTTGCGATTTGAGCTTCTTGATCCGCTCCTCGAGGTTCTTGCGTCTCGCTTCGAGCTCGGCTTGCTCGGCTTTCTTCGCCGCATCCTTCTTCGAGTCGCGAGGCGGCTTCGCCTTCTTCTTGCCGCTCTTC
>CAYZGY010001031.1:0-2889 GCA_964478085.1 uncultured Planctomycetia bacterium | reverse complement strand
TCTCGATCGATGCCGATCCGCTGCCGATCTTCCGTCGAGGCGACTGCAACGCCGACACGAAGATGGACATCTCCGACACGATCTTCTTGCTCGGCTATCTCTTCCTCGCGCCCGAGGCCCCCCCGCGTTGCTTCGACGCGTGCGACACGAACGACGACTCCGCGGTCGACATGACGGACGCGATCGCCGTCGTCAACACGCTCTTTCTCGGCGCACCGCCTCCGCCCGCGCCAGGCACCGAAGACTGCGGCGTAGACGGTGCGGACGGAGAGTCGGTCGGCTGTGCGCAGTACGACGGCTGCGGAAGCTAATCGCGGATGTGCGTGTAGACACCGCCGTTCCCGGTCGCCAGATCGTGAAGGATCTTCGTCTGGAAGTGGCGTCCGACGATCCGCACGCCGAACGGCATGATCTGAAAGCGTTGATCATTCAGTGATGTGATCTCGCGGAAGGCCCGCTGGAGGTGCTCCCACTCTTCGGTCCGATCGGAGGGGCAAGTCCCCCCGCCGTCGCCGACGTAGACGATCGCCGTTCGTCCTTCGGGTACGTTCTCGGCAAATCGGATCGCACGCTCGAAGGCCTGGCGAAGGCAAGTTTCCCGACCACCGGGGACACGGTTGATGAAATCGATCCCAGCCAAGACGGTCTCGTGATCGACGACTGCCGGCTCATCGCTCTCGTTGCGCGGAAACACGAGCTGCGACCTGTCGAAGAAGACGATCGCGAAGGTCTCGATGCCTTCACTCTCGGAGAGTGCGAGGACCACCTCACGCTTAGCGAGAACCAGCTCGCCGGAATCCTGCATCGACCCCGACCGGTCGATGAGAAACACGACATTGGTCGCGGCGAGCTGCCGATCACGCACGGTGAGCGTCAGCGAACACTGCTGCGGCTCCGCACATGCCACAGCTGATCGTCGCTCTCGTCGGCGCCGCAATGCGGATACGGATAGCGCGGAGGGTCGCCCGAGAGAAACAGGTAGGTGAGACCCTGGATTCCGTCCGTGATGTCGACCTTACCGTTGTCGTCAACGTCCGTGGCGTCGTCGCAGGTCAACGCGTCCTCGTCGCCTTGAAACAGCTGACGCAAGATCAAGACGGAATCGGTGACCTCGATGCGATCATTCGCGTTGACGTCGCCGCGCAAAAACAAGTTCTCGGCAAAAGCCGCAGACGAACCGGTGAAGAAGGGGAGGATCACCGTTGCGACGAGTGCGGTGAAGGAACCGGATCGCGAACCAGACTTCGAAGCTCTTGCGGGAACGAACATCATTACGTGCCCTCCACGAGTTCCAGGTCGGCCAGGTGCCATCTCACGAACGCCGAGTGCATCGTGCGCGGATCCGCCCGGGATTCATACTCCTCGCCAGGACCGTGTCGTCCTCCGCGCGTATGTAGAGATCCAGCTGTCGGTTCTGTGGATCCGCGGTCGGGTCGAACAGCGGATCCTGGGCGCCGTCCGGGAGGTCCAGATCCTTGCCGAACTCGATTCTCGGCCACGTAAGAGCGATCGAGATGCTCTCGCCCGCAGGACCTGCACCGCGAGCCGACCTTCGTTGTCGCCGAAGTCGACCCAATCGTCACCGTCCTCGTCGAAGATCTCTCCCTGCCAGTGAGTGGCTCGCGAGTTTCCCGCGCCGACGCAGACCAGAATTCCGCTGTCCGCAGCGTCGTTGAGCGCGGCCTTCACGGGCCCTTCGTCGTCGTGATAACCGTCGAGCTTCATCCCGACCGACGACGTGATGATGTCGACTTCGTTCTCGATGCAATCGTAGAAGGCGTCGGCGAACGAATCTCCACAGGTGCTCACGTCGTAGAGACGAAACGTCGCGTTCGGCACGAAGTCATAGACCGTCTGCAAGCAGTAGTGCCCGTGAATGCCCGCCTCGTCACTCGTGTCCGCCCGAAGTCGCGACGGCACGGGCTCGATCTGCAGATCGGGAGGCGAATGACCGAGCTGCTGAGCGTCCTCGAGAAGCGCGTATCCCTGGTCGATGATCGCGACCTTGATCCCAGTGCCGTCGAGCCCCTCGAGATCTCGGTAGAGATCCGCGCGGGTCAGCTCGGGACCACATTCGACACTCTCCCCGTTCAAGACCTCCTCGTTGATGTGCGGAATCTCACAGGCGGTCAGCACCATGCCCTTGTCGAGGGCGAGCGCCAGGTACTGAAGCTGAGATAGCGGAGCCGCGACGTACTGCCATCGTCCGGGGAGCTGAGTCGCGCCCACATCCTCGATCACTCGACGCGCGAGGGGAGCGACGCCAGGATGATGCCCGATGCGCGTGTGGATCTTGCCGTCGTGGACGATGAGACCCATCCCCTCGAGATCGGCGATCGCCGCCGCGTCGAGCTCGTCGAGGTGTCGATATCGCTCGTACGCGAGGTAGAGATTCTGCGACAGCGGAATCCCCTCGGGAACGATCGGCTGAGGCGGTGGTGGCAAGGGACCCTTCCTCGGAGCGTCGACGTCGACGGATTCGAGCGCGTCGACGTCGTCTTCGACATCGAGACCGAGATCGCCAGCTCGCACGGCGACGCTTCCGTTCGTCCCGTCGAAGCGAAGCACGGTCGCGGCCGAATCGACGAGGGTCCCGAAGTACTGGAACGGAACAGAACCGGCATCGACGCTGAAGTCGAGAAGCACGGCCCCCGGCCCTCGACGCTGGAGGTTGAGCGCATCGAGATTCGAGTCGGCGGGCAAGCCGAGATCCGTCCTCGAAAAGACCACGACAGTACGCTCGCCGATCGCTCCCCCCACCACGAGGATGTCACTCGGGTGGAATCCGAGCTGCTGCAAACTCGGCGAACCCGGCGCGAGCGAGAAGAACAGCTCGCGCGGAGGTGCGCCGGCCGCTGAACGAAGCGACGCGCGATCGTACGCGACGAC
>CAYZGY010001030.1:0-2892 GCA_964478085.1 uncultured Planctomycetia bacterium | reverse complement strand
AATTCACCCCATCCAGCATGGGGTTCTGCAACGAAGGACCGGTCTCAGACTCCGTTTCGCGGTGGGGAATCTGGGCTAGAATTCGCTGGGAAGGGTTGTGGGATTGTGTGGGGGACTGTGGGAGAGGTTGTGGGATGAAGGCTTGTGGGATTTGCGAATTTCACAGCTGACCAGCTATCCCACGGAACTCCATAGGGGCGATCCCACACTTCCACGAGTCCGAATCCCACACGACAAGTCCTTTTGTCAGTATGGCTTGCAGGGTCTTTATCGAGCTTCCTGGGCCTTATGCGGTCCAAGATGAGTAGAGATGAGAGATGCTAGTTCATCTTAGAGAACATCATCTCGTTGCGGGAGATCTCGTTGCGGGACGAGGCAGAAGATCTCGAAGAAAGCCCGTGAGGAACGCTCGAACTTCGTCGAATGCCGTCTGATTCTGCCGAACCGCGTTTTACGGAACAAGTCGCTCATCGAATGATCCATCAGGGAGATTATAAAGGCTTGTGAATGAATACCTTACGAACGGCGACGGACGGGGCCCAGAGACCCTCTCCCCTACCAACTGCACAAGTGTTTTCAGGGTAACACCTTATGACGTTTCGATGGCGAGCGAAAGAAGCCCTTCAAATAAGCATAAGTGCTTTAATTTTAATGGTTTATGGTGTTGGTTTTTCTTTGCGTTTCCCACCCAATCTTCTATAATACTCGTTTCTGGATCTCGATCCGCCTCTTTCGGGTCACGTAAGTGTTTTCCTGGAAAGGAGATCGAGCGAATTCCAAGACCTTTCGGAACGATGGACGGGAGAAGGGGAATGGGTCGATCGAAAGACCTCGATTCCGCTGCGCTGGAGCCAGCGCAAGAACGGCCTCAAAAGGCCGGTCCAGCCCAGAAAAAGGGGCTGCGCGGGACGTTGATCTTGATCGCCTCCCTGTGGTGCTCGGGCGTCGTCACGCTCGGCCACACGGCTTGGCTGGATCTCGACGCCCTGCAGGCGAAGTGGTTGCCCGCTTATCTCGCGAGCACCTTCGTCCTGGCAGCTCTCGCGTGGGCATTGTTCGAGTCGGAGGCTTCGTTCGAGTCGGAGGCTTCGTTCGGGTCGGGGTCTTGTTCCGGATCGGGTCGCCGCATCGTTTGGGCGGTCGCCGTTTTGATCGGGAGTCTCGCTCTGTCCGCGGGTCTCTTTCTTTGGGGTTAGTTCTCGAGAACTCGGGCGAGCGGTGAGTCGCGAGCTCTTCGGATGACTGGCCTCTTTGCCGAATGGAATCAGAAACATGAAAATCCGCTGTGATCGAAACGAGCTCCTCGAGCGACTTCAGAGTGTCTCTGGTGTCGTTTCGTCGGGCCCGACCACGAAGCCTATCCTGCATTGTTGTCTGATCACGGCGAGCGCGGAGGGACTCTTCCTCAGCGTTTCGGATCTCGATATCTCGACGAAGCTCTCGGTCGAGCGTCAGGAGGTCGCGGAGCCGGGGCAAGTCGCCTTGCCGGCGGCGCGACTCGTGTCTCTCTTGCGAGAGCTTCCGGGCGGAGGGGTGACCTTCGAGACGGCGGACGGCGACGAGCGTGTCGTCATGGTCCACGCCGAGAGCTATCAGTTTCGTCTGCTCGGTGAGGATCCCGAGGAGTTTCCGGCGATCCAGGACGTCGAAACCGACTCGTCCCTGCGCGTCTCGCGCGAGAAGTTCGCCGAGATGCTGCGCCGCGTCGGAGTCGCTTCCGCGCGCGATGCTTTGCGTTACCAGCTCGCCGGCGTTTGCCTCGACATCCAGGACGAGGCGATCCGCATGACGGCGACCGACGGCAAGCGCCTCGCGCACGACGTGCTGCGTCTCGGAGCCTCGTCAGGAGTCACGACCTCGAAGATCGTCGCGAACCGTTCGGTCGACGCGCTCTGTCGTATCCTCAACGACGGGAGTGACGAGGTTGCGGTCGCGATCAACGACATAGAGATTATAGTCGCGTTCGATCACGGTCAGTTCACCGCCAAGCTCGTCGAGGGAGCCTTTCCTCCGTACGAGGGCGCGATTCCGAAGGACGTCAAGACGAAAGTCAAAGCACGTCGCTCGGAGCTCATCCAGGCGGTCAAGAGCGCTTCGCTCGTCACCGACAAGGAGACGGCGACGATCCTCTTCAAGTTCACCGAGGACGGTATCGCGCTCGATGCGAAGGCGAGCGACATCGGTGAGTCCCACATCTCGATCCCCGCCGATGTTCAGGGAGAGGACATCGAGATTCGTTTCAACCCCGTCTTCTTCATCGACGCGCTTCGCATGGTCAACGAGGAGGAGGTGCGGATGGAATTCTACGGCGCGCAGAAGCCGGGTGCCGTTCGCGGTGGTCAGAATTACCGGCATTTCCTGATGCCGTTGGTTGTGAACTGATCGGCATGGGAAGCGGTCGCGAGCGTTCACGGATTCCGAAGAAGGTCGGTCTCGAATCGATCCAAGGGATCATCGATCGCTGGCTTCGCAAGAATCAGGTTCGAGCGCGGCTGGCGCCCGACAGTGTCTATCAAAAGTGGAAAGAAGTCGTAGGAGACGAGGTCGCTCAACGAACGAGGGTCGTGGATGTCACGGGTGGTGTACTCGTGATCGAGGTCGATTCGGGCCCGCTTATCCACGAGCTCTCGACTTACTACAAGAACGAGATCCTCGAATCCCTACGCGCTCTGGAAGAGATGCCCAACTTGCGCGATATCCGATTTCGCGCTGGAACTTTTGAGAACAATCGATGAATTCTCCTGACGAAGGTATCGATGTAGCGGCTGGTGATGCGGCCGATTCGGCAGTGCCCGATTCGGCAGTGCCCGATTCGGCAGTGCCCGAGACGGCAGTTTCCGAGACGGCAGTTTCCGAGACGGCAGTTTCCGAGACGGCAGTTTCCGAGACGGC
>CAYZGY010001029.1:0-2894 GCA_964478085.1 uncultured Planctomycetia bacterium | reverse complement strand
GTGCCGGTGCCGGTGCCGGTGCCGGTGCCAGTGCCGGTGCCGGTGCCGGTGCCGGGCTCGGGCCTCCATTCTTCTCGCGTGCCCACGGGTAGGGGCCGCAGGTCGTGTGGTGGCGAGGAAGAGGGTGCGGTTCGACCGGAGGCGTGGTTCCTCCACGTCGAGGATCGGGCCGCGCCCTCAGACGAAGGCCACCACGCGACCTGCGGCCCCGGAAATAAAGCGAGGGCACATAGAGAAGACCCGGGTGGGCTGCTTCCGTTAGGACCTGACCCGATTCCTGGGCACTCTATTGCCCTCATAAGTGTTCGAAATGTCGCAGAGGTCGTCCTAGGGCGAACTCTAAGAGACCTCTTACCATCGATTGACGGGTCTTGCAACACCGGGGGCGCGAGGAGCGGGCTCTTGCGATTTTCGGGCGTCGGCGCGACACTCCGAAAGCGCCGCAGGAGCGATTTCGGCGTTTTTCCTACCTCAGCGAATAAGGGCGAAGCGATGTTCCGATCACGTTCTTCTGATCTTTTGAAAGTCCTGGTCGCCTGCGCGATCGTCGGCTCGACGGCTACGGGTTGTCGGTTCCTTTCCTCGTCGCAGAGCTTCGATGCGGTCCAAAGCGAGCTCACGAAGCTCGCGGGCGCGACTCGTCTCGAGGGTGACGTCGGCTCGGCGGTGCTCGTGAGTCCGAAGCTCCAGGGACGCATCATGACGATGCGGGTCGGGTCGGTCGAGTCGACGGGTTTCGTTCCGCTCAAGACGATCGGCGAGGGGGAGACGCACGACCACTTCAACAACTTCGGTGGGCTCGATCGGTTTTGGATCGGGCCGGAGGCCGGGCAGTACGGTGTCTACTTCCCGCCGGGCGCGAAGGAGTTCACGCGCGACAACTGGCAGGTGCCGGCGGATTTCGATCGCGGCATCTTCGCTCCGTCGGCCGTGTCGGACGACGCGGTAACGATGAGTCGCGACATGATCGTCACGAACTTGGGCGGTGTCGAGTTTCAGGTGCGCGTCGAGCGCACGGTCGGCGTGCTCAAGGCTGCGGATCTCTCGAAGGAGCTCGGCGTGTCGCTCCCCGAGGGTGTCGCCTATGCGGGCTGCTACTCGGCGAATCGCATGACGAATATCGGCGCGCGGAGTTGGGACCCCGAGAGCGGTCTCATCGGTATCTGGATCCTCGGCATGTTCGCGGCGTCGGATGAGGCGGTCGTCATCGCGCCGTTCCACGCGGGTGACGACAAGGACCTCGGCCCGGCGTTCAACGACGAGTACTTCGGCAAGGTGAGTGTCGATACGCCGGATCGCCTGAAGGTGGTCGACAACGCGGTGCTCTTCAAAGGAGACGCTCGCAAGGTCGGCAAGTTCGGGCTCAGTCAGAAGCGCACGAAGGGCGTCGCCGGATCGTTCGACTTCGGCAAGAACCTGCTGACGGTCGTCGAGTTCACGCTTCCGGAGACACCGGAGCGCTACGGAAACTCGACGTGGGTGAACCCGCAGCCGGATCCGTACGGCGGTGACGCGTTCCAGAGCTACAACAACGGCGACGATACGAAACCGGGCGAGGTCGCAGGAGACGACTTCTACGAGCTCGAAAGCGCGTCGCCCGTTCGCGCGCTCAAGAGCGGCGAGTCGATCGATCACCGCCACGCGACGCACCAGTTCCAAGGCTCGCGTGAGGCGATGGCCGTTCTCGCGAAGAGCTTGCTGGGCGTCGACCTCCAGAAGGTACAAGAGTCAATGGGACTTTAGCCCCCACGTTTTCAGCGACGAATGAAAGGACGCGAAGGCAGCTCGGTCTTCGCGTCCTTTCTCTTTTCCGGCTCCGCTGAGTGACTCTCGAACGACGCTACGACCTTCTCGTGAGCTCTTCGCAGCTGCTCGAGCACCTCTCGATCAGCGGCGGTGAGGTTCGTCGTCTCGGAAGGATCACGTTCGAGATCGAAGAGCATCTCCTCTCCGCTCGGAAGCCTCAAGTACTTCCACGGTCCTTGCCGGTAAGCGGCCTGCTTGCCGTTCTGCCAGAAAAGATCGCGACGGATCCCCTTTCCGGCGAGCACGTGAGAGCCGAGATCGACGCCGTCGAGCGTCATCGCCGAAGTGTCGACGCCGGCGAGCGTGCAGAAGGTCGGGAAGATGTCGAGCGCGCTCGCGAGCTGGCGGGAACGTTTCCCCGCGGGAATCTTGCCGGGCCAGCGGACGATACACGGAACGCGAATGCCCCCCTCGAAGTACTGGGCCTTCTGCCCCCGCAGCGGCTTGTTGCTCCCGCCGTAGCGCGGATCGCCACCGTTGTCCGTCATGAAGATCACGAGCGTGTCCTTCGTGAGACCCGACACGTCGAGCGCCTTCAAGACCTCGCCGATACCGTCGTCGAGCGATGCGACCATCGCCGCGAACTCGCGCCTGACGGGATCCTTGATGCTCGGGAAGCGGGCGAGTAGATCGCGACGCGCTTGCAGAATGTCGGTCGTCGTGCGCTTCTCACGATCCCAGCCCTTCCCGAAGTGCGGAGCGTTGTACGAGAGGAAGAGAAAGAACGGCTTTCGCTTGTCCGAGGCGGCATCGGAGGGCTTCGGCGATCGCTCCTTGAGGTAGCGCACGGCTCCCTTCGTGATGAGATCGGTCGCGTAGCCCTCCTCACGGACGTGCGTCTCGGGCCGATATCGAGTACGTCCCGGAGAGCGTCGAGCCCGGTCCGAGTTTCGGATAGGTCGGTGATAGAGCTGGAAGAGTGGCTAACTGCGACATCGACGGGCGAGAACACGGTAAGAGAGACGACCCCTCAGATGATGCATTTCGACGATCCCGCTCGAGATATTGAGAGCCGGTGGATGGGAGTGGCTCGAAACGGCCGAGATGGTGATTTTTCCCCCTTCGCGGACATTCCCGCGAGCGAGCTC
>CAYZGY010001028.1:0-2906 GCA_964478085.1 uncultured Planctomycetia bacterium | reverse complement strand
AGGCGTGCCGCCCGCCGAGAGTCGTGAGCGTGCGGTCGAGCTCGCGGAGCTCGTCGGACTCGGCGATCGCATCGGTCACCGACCCGGCCAACTCTCGGGTGGTCAGCAGCAACGTGTCGCGATCGCACGCTCGATGGCGAACAATCCGCTCGTCGTTCTCGCGGACGAGCCGACCGGAAACCTCGACTCGACGACCGAGGACGAGATCCTCGACATCCTGCGCACGCTCAACGAGGAGGGGAAGACGATCGTGATCGTCACGCACGAAGATCGGCTCGCGTTGATGACGAATCGCGTGATTCGATTGCGGGACGGTCTGGTAGTTTCGGATCGGAACGAGGCCGCCGATCTGGAGGCCGCGAAGGCCGCTGGGGGGGCACCGGCGACGGACGAGCGGACCGTCACACCCGAGTCGAACTGAGCCGATTCGAAGACCCGGTAGCGCTCACTCGGTGTCGAACGTGTCGCGCATCCAGCGTCGAAACGAGCGGACCATCTCGGTCTCGTTGGCGTCTCCACGCTCGAGGAGGAAGCGTCGGAGCACGTCGAGTGGAAGATCGGGCAGAGCCAGACTCTCGGTGGCTTCGTGATCGTCGTCGTCGTCACCGAGTCGACACGCGCGGAGGCTCTCGCCGTCGAAGCGTCACACTTCGGGCACGCCCATCGCCGCGTAGATCGGCAGTCTCGGAATCACGCGTCGGGTGATCTCGACCTCGACGCCTCCGCGAGGTTTCGGTGATAGCACCGGGAGGGAGCCTCGCAAACGTGGGCTTCGAGCCCCGAACCGCGCGCCACTCGAACGCTCTCCTTCGAGGGGCTATCGCTCTCGATCGTTGACGAGCCTCTCCTGCTGCGGATTCTGGGGGGCGCGGTTCGAAACCACAGTGGGCCTTTCTGGACCTGCGGGAACGGATGCGACCGATGAGCGAATCCTGGGATTTCTACTTCTGCCGTGTCGATCATCGTCCCGCGTCGATCTTCCTCGACTCGGGAATCTTCGAGTCCACACCGTTTCGCAGCCGTCCTCACCTCGCGTACCTCCGGCTCTTCTTCCGCATCGATCGTGAGGACGGCCTCACGAGCGACGAGGAATCCGACACGTTGAGAGAGATCGAGCACGGACTTCAGGAGGAGCTCGCCCAACACGGGGATCGGCTCCAGTACGTCGGTCACAATACGACCGACGGATCCCGAGTCTTCTGCATCGACACCGTCAACGGTGTCTGGGCCGAAACGGTGCTCTCATCGTACATGACGCGCTTTCCCGACTACGAGTTCGAGGCAGGCTGGCAAGATGACCCGGACTGGAGCGTCTACCTCGACTTTCTCTACCCGGACGCGCGTGCGCAGTTCGCACGGAGGGCCGCAGCCGAAGGATTCACCGAAGCGTCGCGCGAGGACGGCTCGGAACCTCCCAGACCCTTCGGTCTCGTCCTTCAGAAGGCCTCGTCGGTCGAGTACGGCAGGATCAACGACCTCACTCTCACGCTCTACGATCTTGCCGAGGAGCTCGGCGGCGAGTTCGACGGCGAGTTCGACGGCTGGGGCTGCCACACCGCGAAGGGTGAGGAAGGGTAGAGCGGAACCGTCTTGGATCGAGACCTACTCGAGGACCAGATCGCGCACGATGCTCGATTCGCCGGCGGCGATGTCGATCGTGGCTGAGGCGCGCATCTTCGCGAAGGGGCTCGTCGGCGGGATCGAGACGCGCACCCGGTATTTGCCTGCGTCGAGTCCGCGAAACTCGTAGGCGCCGCGTGAGTCCGTGACTGCCGTCTGTGGAACGCGTCCGCCGAGAAGGAGAATCGTCGCTTCGGGGGCCGGCTCGCCGTCGCGTGTCACCGCGAGGCCGCGGAGCGTCGTCCCGCGGGTGAGCTGGACGAGGACGACGGGGCGGTCGACCGGCACCCGCTTCGGGAGCGAGAGGCTGCGAGACGCGCGAGAGGGGTATCCGTCCGCGTGGACCTCGAAGGCCCAGCGGCCCGTGCTGAGCCCGCTGACGGTCGCCCAACCCGAGGCGGTCGTCGTGACGCGATCGGCTCGCGAGGTGCGATCGAAGCTCGGGCGGCTTGCGCCGCGTACGCGTGTCGCTTGAACGCGGGCGTCAGGAATCGGCGCGCCGTCGCCGTCCGTGACACGCACCTCGACCGAGTGCCCGCGGCGAAGCTCGAGGACGTGCTCGAAGTCGACCGGCTCGTCGTCGACACGAACGGCTCGCGTCGCGTCGACGAATCCCGCTGCGCGAATGCGGAGCACGTAGTCGCCGTCCGCGATGCCGTCGAGCTCGAATCGTCCCGCAGCATCGTCGACGTCCCACGGACCTTGCGTCGAAAAGCTCTTCTGGCTCGCCCGCGCGGACACGAGGCTCGCGCGAAACGTCGGCACGGGATCGCCGTCCGAGAAGCGGACGACACGACCACGCAGAGAGCCGAGGTCGCTCAGGACGATCTCGAACGGGCCATCCGCGTTCGTGTCTGTCGGATAGAGCTCGGCGATCTCGCTCGGTGCATAGCCGCGCGCCTCGACGCGGACGCGATAGGGGCCATCGCCGAGCGAGTCGACGACGAAGCGACCGTCCGGATCCGTCCAGGCGCTTCTTCGGCCGCGCGGCGCCTGTCCGCGCAGCGTGTCGATGACGTCGATCGTCGCCGCCGGAATTCCGCGACCTCGCGCATCGCTGATTCGTCCGTCGAGCATCTTGGCCGGTTCGAGCTCGACGTCGACGTGCGCGGTCTTTCCGGCATCGACCTGAAAGCGAGCCGTGCGAATCGGGGCGAAATCGGTCGCGTCTACTCGGACCGAGTACTCACCCGGCTCGACTTCGGCGAACGTGAAGGAACCGTCGGCGCGAGTCCGTGGGCGGAGTTCGAGCTCCAGCTCGCGTCCGCTGTTCATCGTCGAGAGTC
>CAYZGY010001027.1:0-2909 GCA_964478085.1 uncultured Planctomycetia bacterium | reverse complement strand
CGTACTCGCGGCGATGCTCGACGAGCGCTTCGCCGGAAATACCTTCGTCCTTCGCTTGGCGCTCGATGCGGTAGAGATTCTGAATTGCCGCCAGGGCCAACTTCGCCGTCTTCGACTCCCCACGCGCATCGTAGAAACGACGGCGAGCATGCGCCCAGCAGCCAACACGGACGATCTCTCGCTCCACGAGTCGATCGTAGCCACCGTAGCCATCGCACTGGACGCTTCCGGAGAAGTCGCTCAGGAACTCCTCGGCGAAGACCCCACCTCGCCCCTCGGTGAAGTCAAAAACGACTTCACGCCAGGGTATGCCGTAGGTCCAGAGGTAACCCTTCTTCACCCCCTGCTTGTTGAGCACCTTCACCGGCGTCTCGTAGGCTTGGATAAGGAGGCTCAGAAGCACGATCCGCTTGAGCTCTTCCCAAACGGGCCGAAGGAGCTCGGCCATCGCAGCCACCCAGTCGCAGAGCGTCGAGCGAGGAATCTCGACTCCCCTACGCCGAAGCGACTTCTCGATGCGGTAGAGGGGCTGGTGGTCGACGTACTTCGACACGAGCACGTGCACCAGGAGCCCCACCCCGGGGAAGCCTTTCTTGATCGGGCGCTTCGGAAGCTCTTCTTGGAGCACGCCGTCTTGACACTTGCGGCAGGCGTACTTCGGCCTGACGTACTCTCGGGCGATGATCACCGCCGGGACGTAGTCGAGCTCCGTCGTCGTGTCTTCGCCGATCTTCTGCATCTCCGAGTCGCAGCACGTACAAACTCGAAGCTCGGGATCGACATCGAGGACGACACGCTCACGCTGCGCGCTCTCGGGAATCCTTCGAGACTTCCTCCGCTTGGGCTTGCGATCGGGCTGTGAGGATTCGTCGCCTGCGAACTCCTCTTCAAGTTTCTCCTCGTCGACTTCGGCCACGGCCTCGTCGACGAGCTCGTTCATGAACGAGAAGGTGAGCTGGCCCTTGGCGAGCTTCTCTGAGTTTTTACCGTAGCTGCGCACGTTGAGGTTGCGCAGCATGCGCTCGAGGAGTTGGCGCTCTTGCTCGGTAGTGGCGAGCTTCGACTGAAGCTCTTCGAGCTCCTTGCGAAGCTGCTCGTTCTCACGAGCGAGTTCGTCGTTTCTCTTCTCGAGATCCACCGCCATGGCGAAGGATCATAGCGCGCGCATCATCGGTCAAGCACGATTCGGCGAAGAACGTTCAACCGACCCGTCGCTTCTCCTCGCGACCGAACCAACTGCGTTTCTTCGTCATCGCGAGATCGATTCCACCGAGAAGAAGCATGAGCTCTTCGCTCGTCATCTCGACGAACGGAGTGCCAGGCTCAGGCCACTTGAAGGTGCCCTTCTCAAGACGCTTCGCGCAAACCCAGAGCCCGCTGCCGTCCCAGTACATCACCTTGAGGCGATTACGTCGGCGATTCGAAAAGACGAAGAGATGCCCCGAGAGGAGATCGACGTCGAGCTCATTCATGACGATCGCCGAAAGACCGTTGAAGCTGCGTCGCATGTCGGTCACGCCAGCGACGACGAAGACGCGAGTGCTTGTGGAAAGCGTTGACATCGATGGCCGAGAGCCTCCGCGTAACGAGCGAGCGCTTCGGCAGAAAGGGTCGCGGAGAAGCGGAGCTTGCCGCCGCCAGTGAGCTCGAACTCGAGCAGGGAATCGTCGCGTTGCATCGGCGGGTCGACGATCTTAACGGGGGACGAGCTGCGGCGGCTCCGCGGACGATTTCGACTTTCGCGCCTTGGACAGCTTTCCTTCACGCTCCTTGCGGAGCCAAAGTTGAAGCGACGAGACGGCGACGTCTCTCTTGTCCGCGAATGCTGCCTGCGTGAGGCCGCAGGCGTGAAACTGCTCGAGAATCTCGAGGATCTCGAGGATCTCTTCTCGTCCTCGAACGCGTCGGATACGTTTCTTCATGGCTTGTCTCCTTGGCCATGAAGTCTGTCAAGAATCTCGGGCTGAGGAAGACGGTGTCGGCCGAACGCTTACCGTTCTCCGGATCCTTCGGCCGCGGCACGACGTCCCTGTGATGCGACGTGAATCCCACGGTCGATTCGCCGCTGAGCCAAGAAGCTCGATCTCGAGCGGGTCCCATTCAGCCCCGTTCTCGTCGAGTGCGACAGACGCGCCGAGCAAGACGCGCGAAAACGAAAAGACGAGACAGAAAACGAGCACGCTGCGAGGAGTTGCGGGACGAGGAGCGATCGTTTCGGTTCCCCAGATGAACCGTCGATGGGCCGCTGGAAGTTGCCTTCCCCACACCGAATCCTATCCGCCGTCGCATCTCCGTGACACTGGAAAGAGATCGGTCTCGGCATCGAAAACCTGACGTGCACATCGCTCTCGCATGTACTCTCGGACGTGTCGTCGAGATGCCATTATCGGTTCTCCAAGACGATGACATCTTTCTTGCGCGATTCGGGCGTGACTTTCAGCTCCAACAGCTTGCCCTTCCTCACGCGGCCTTCGACCGTGGTCTGTCGTGGAGCGTGGAGCTTGAAATCGGCATCCCAGTCCTCGGGCCAGGCGGGCAGAAGGCGAATGGAGTCATCGAGAGTCTGCATCAGCATCTCCTGCAAGGCGATCATGCCGCTCCCTCCCCAGTTGTGGTCCGGCTGCCAGTCGTGTCCCACGGGAAAGAACGCCGGGAAGCGCCTGTTGCCGTTGTCGAGCTTGGCCTGAGTCAATCGCCTGGCGTGTCCCGTGTCTCCCAGACGTGCGGCATGAATCGGCATCTGCGACCAGGAGATGACGTGTCCCTTCGCCGAGCCCGGGAGAAAGCTCCAGGTGTTCCGCATGATCTCCAGGTCGGGCTTGCCCAGGCCGAACAGATCGTAGGGAAACAGAGGGTACAGCTGCGACGATAGCGGATGTGCATGCCTCCTGTTCGCGGCGACCCGCATG
>CAYZGY010001026.1:0-2911 GCA_964478085.1 uncultured Planctomycetia bacterium | reverse complement strand
AGTTTCTTGCAACGATAAGGTACGCTCTGTCTGAAAAAGCCTCTTTTTCAGACAGAGCCTAGTACCGGCAGAGCTCCTCGAGCGCCGCCGCGATCTTCTCGGGACACGGGATGGCTTCCGCCTCGAGATCCTTGTGGAACGGGACGGGCGTGTCCGCGTAGCCGAGTCGGCGAACGGGTGCATCGAGGCTCTCGAAGGCGAGGTCGGCGATGCGTGCAGCGATCTCTCCACCGAAGCCACCCGTGAACGGCGCTTCGTAGACGACGAGCGCGCGACCCGTCTTGTCGATCGACTCGAGGATCGTCGACTCTTCGAGTGGCGAAAGCACGGCGAGGTCGACGATCTCGATCGAGAGGCCTTTCTTCGCCAGCGACTCGGCCGCCTCGAGCCCACGGTGCACCATCCAGCCCCAAGCGACGACGGTCGCGTCGGTTCCTTCGCGCACGACATTCGCGACCGGCTCGACGCCCGCGCCGATGTCGTCCGAGCTCGCTGTCGGAATCTCACCCTCGACGCGCCGGTAGAGAAACTTGTGCTCGATGAAAAGCACGGGGTTCGGATCGCGGATCGCTTCGCGGAGGAGCTTGTACGCGTCGTACGGTGACGACGGCGCGACGACCTTGAGCCCGGGCACGTGGAGGAACCACGCCTCGACGTTTTGCGAGTGGAAAGCTCCCGCAGCGACTCCACCGCCCGAAGGCAGGCGGACGACGATCGGAATCGGCATCTCGCATCGATAGAAAAACTTGGCCGCGACGTTGGCGAGCTGATTGAAGCCGCACGAGACGAAGTCGGCGAATTGTATCTCGACGATCGGACGGAGCCCTCGCAACGACGCCCCAGCCGCGATGCCGATCGTACCCGACTCGGCGATCGGAGTGTTGACGACGCGTTCGGCGCCAAACTCCTCGACGAATCCGCGCGTCGCCGTGAACGCGCCACCGAACTCGGCGATGTCCTGACCGAGGAGCAGGACCGATTCGTCCTCGCGCATCGAGTCCCGCATCGCGCTCGAGATCGCCTCGAGGTACGTGCCGTCGACCTCTTCCTCTTCCGCTGCGATCGCAGGAACGCGAGGCGCCGGCACTTCGCCGAGAGGCGCGAACACTGCACGGGGACTCTGCGGATCGGGATCCGCCGACATCACCGCGCGATCGACCGCCTCGAGGACGAATTCGCTCGCGCGTTGCTGCACCTCGTCGAGCCAGCGCTGGTCGACCATGCCCTGCTCGAGCAGCTTCGCGTTGAACGCGGCCACGGGATCACTGTCGATATAATCGGCGAGGTCCTTCTCCGGCACGCGATCGAGCGAACGATCGCCCTCGGAGTGGCCGCGCATGCGACCGAGCATCGCCTCGATGAGGGTCGGTCCGTGCCCGTCACGCGCGCGCGCGACGGCTTGCCGCACGGCGAGTCCGACCGCCTCGGGATCGTTCCCGTCGACGCGGACTCCGGGAATTCCGTAACCCTCCGCGCGCGACGCGATACTCTCGGCAGCGTACTGCTGCGAGACGGGCGTCGAAAACGCGAAGCGGTTGTTCTCGACGAGAAGGATCAGCGGGCAGCGCAAGACCGCCGCCATGTTGAGACCCTCGTGAAAGTCCCCCGTCGAAGTCCCGCCGTCGCCGATGAAGTTGAGCGCGACGCGATCACTCCCCCGTCGCTGAAAGCCGAAGCCGAGCCCCGCCGAGACGGGGATCATCGCGCCGAGGTGAGAGATCATTCCGACGTGCACGATCCCGGCGGCCTCGTCCTCGTACGCGTAGTGGTACGAGCGCTCGTACCCGCCGCTGAATCCGTCGCGCTTGCCGATGAGCAGGCAGACCGCTCGGTAGAGCAGCTCCATCGCGTACCCGCCACGCCCGGACCGGACGTTCGCCACGAGAACGGGGAACACCAGGGGCGACTCGAGGTAGTAGCGCAGCCACGCGCCGTTGTCACGGTGGAGCGTCACGAGTGCGTCCCCCCGCCCGAGCTCGGAAGCCGCGGCTACCGTGACAGCTTCGTTACCGACGGAGGAGTACCATTTGGACACGCCCCCCTGCCGGAACATGCGCTCGAAGCGCAGGTCCCACTCGCGAGCGAGAGTCATGAAGGCACAGGTCTCGCGCAGAGACGCGATCACCGCGTTGGCGTCGGCTGTCGGCTCGATAGGAGTCGGGAGCGGCATAGAGGGGAATTCTATCGATCGATGGCCCTCTCGTCAGCACTTCAGCTCCGAACTTCAGGCGAACAGAGCATGCGTAAGTCCGGAAAAATGACGGTTTTCGCTCCCGAACAGATCCTTGACCCCTGAGCTGGTAGGCTCGATGCTCAGAGTGGGAATCGACGCGGATCCGCCCCGGACACGTTCCGAAGGCGTTTCCTGCTGAAGAATCCCCTCTGAGGTCCCGTCCTACTCCCGCGAAACCCCACCGCTACCCTTGCGCCGACTCGGCGCATCCGTTTTCCGGAGAGTACCGAAAAACATGACGACCACGACGATCGCCCGATTTCTCGCCGGCCGACTGACCGCGACCACCCTGGTCAGCCTCGTTGCCCTCACGATGATCTTCTCCTCCGGTTGCAAGCGCGGCAGCAGCAAGGGGAGCAATCCTTTCGACTTGGGCAAGGCCGAAGGCGGCACCCTGGTCGTCGACTTCGCGACCCTGCAGGACTTCCTCGACCACCCGACGGTCCAGCTCCTCCTCGCGAACATGCCGCGTCACGAGGGCAACACTCCGCCGAACGTCGAGGGCACCTACGACGCCTTCGGAGGCATCGTCGACACGACGATCCCGGGCAGCGAGATCGGCGACTCGGTCATCTCGCACTTCTGTTTCGGCACCCCCGCCGGCGGAGTGCTGGAGGTCAACATCCTCGACCCGACCGTCGTCGAGAACGCGCTGATGTCGTTCATCGAAGGAAACGG
>CAYZGY010001025.1:2299-2925 GCA_964478085.1 uncultured Planctomycetia bacterium | reverse complement strand
GATCTTCGCTTCGCTGCGATCGATTCACCCCGACCAGCAGGGCTAACTCTGCTGAATCGCCGAGCGCTTCGGTGATGATCGACCGTGCGGCGCTCAACCCGTCGAGGTCTACGCTCGTCGTGATGCCCTCGTTTTCGAGAAATCCCACGAGCACCTCCGTCGCGAGGTTCCCGCTCGCTCCCGGAGCGAAGGGGCATCCGCCCAGTCCTCCCGCGCTCGCATCGAATTCTCGAATCCCGTGATCGAGCCCGACGCGCGCGTTTCGAAGCGCGCGACCGTGCGTGTCGTGGAGGTGAAGCGCGACATCGTCGAGCGTGCCGGAGCTATCGACGCGAGTCAGCAGCTCGTCGACCTGATCCGGCGTCGCGTGTCCTGTGGTGTCGGCGAGAGAGATCTCTCGCACTCCCAGAGCTCGGATCGTGTCGACGATCGAGCCTGCCGCACGCGAGTCGACGTTTCCCTCGAAGGGGCAGTGAAACGCGGTGGAGACGTAGGCGCGGACGGCGATGCCGCTCGACAACGCCAACCCGGCGACGGCTCGGGCGCGCTCGATGGCTTTACGTGCCGAGCAGCCGACGTTCTTTTCGCTGAACGTTTCACTGGCCGCGCACATGACGGCGACCGAT
>CAYZGY010001025.1:0-2289 GCA_964478085.1 uncultured Planctomycetia bacterium | reverse complement strand
ATCGCACGCCGGCCTTCAGAGCGCGCTCGAGTCCACGCTCGTTCGGTACGAGAGCTGTCAGGCGAACTCCGTCGAGCGTCTCGTCGTCCGCCAGTATGTCGAAGAGCTCCCGTGCGTCGGCGAGCTGTGGAACGAGATCGGGTCGCACGAAGCTCGAGACCTCGATGTGCTCGAGGCCGGCCTTCGCGAGTGCCCGAACGAACTGCACCTTCACCTGGGTCGAGACAATCGAGTCTTCGTTCTGGAGCCCGTCACGCGGTCCGACCTCGACGATCGACACGGCCTTTGGCGTGTTTTCCTTCGCTCGAGTCATCGCTCTTCGATCTCGACGAGCAACTGACCAAGCTCGACTCGGTCACCTTCGCGCACTCGCACCTCTCGAATCTCGCCCTCGACACTGGCGGTGAGCTCGTGGGTCATCTTCATCGCCTCGAGATGAACGAGCGCATCGCCCGGCGTGACTCGATCGCCGGGGCGCGCGGCGAGCTTCGTGACGAGACCCGGCATCGGTGCGACGACGCGTGGATCGTTCGACCCGTCGTGGGACGCGTTCGCCGCGGCTCGTCGTCCGACGCCCTCGAGGCGGTAGGTGCGACCGTGCGAGTGGACCCAGGCGATCCCGGCGTCCGATACGATCCGTTCCGTTGTCGAAGCTGGTCCCGTGCCCGAGCGCGGATAGCAGCCGCTGAGTCGCGCCCAAGGGCTGTTCGAAGCTTCTCGGCGATGTGCTGATCGTTCGCGCCGGTGCGCATCCCGGACGCGTGCCAGGAGCTCCGCGCTCGGCGACGCGGGCTCCCAGTCCGAGAACTCTCGCGACAGAAGGCCCGTGTCGAGTCGGGCAGCGACGAATGAACCGTGTGCGAGCACGTCACGGAGAAAGGCGACGTTCGTGTGAACACCGAAGATGACCGTCTCGCCGAGCGCGTGTTCGAGTCGTTCGCGGGCGAACTCGCGATTCGGTCCCGACGCGATGATCTTTCCGAGGAGAGAGTCGAACTCGCCTGGAACCTGCATCGTCTCGTCGTAGCCTGCATCGACCCGGAGGTCGGGTCCGCTCGGCATCTGCCACGCCAGGAGAGCTCCGCTCGAGGGCAAGAAGCTCGGCGGAATCTCGGCACAGACGCGCGCCTCGATCGCATGTCCCTCGATGCGTTTTCCGAGGTCCGTGGGAAGCTGCTCGCCCTCGGCGATACGGATCTGCCAGGCGACGAGGTCCTCGCCCGTGATGAGCTCCGTCACGGGATGCTCGACTTGCAAGCGTGCGTTGACCTCGAGAAAGAAGAACGCGCTCGCGTTTCCGTTCGCGTCGCGCTCGCCGCGGAGCTCGCCGGTTCCCACGCCGACGTATCCGACCTCTCGCGCGATTCGTTTGGCGGCGTCGTGAAGCTGCTCTCGCAGTGCGGGAGCAATTCTCGGAGCGGGAGCTTCCTCGATGATCTTCTGGTGACGACGTTGGATCGAGCACTCTCGATCGCCGAGGGTCGCGACGTTCCCGTGCGCATCCGCGAGAATCTGCACCTCGACGTGTCGCGCGGGCTCGACGAGACGCTCGAGGTAGACTCGGCCATCGCCGAAGGCCTGCTCGGCCTCCTCAGACGCTTCGTCGACGAGACGTGGGAGCTCGACTGCCGAATCGACGCGTCGCATGCCGCGTCCGCCTCCTCCGGCCGCCGCTTTGAGGAGCGCTGGAGTTCCGACGGTTGCGAGGGCCGCGACAAGGCTCTTGGGATCGCCCGTCACCGACGGCGCGACAGGGACCGCGGCCGCTTCCGCGATCTTGCGAGCTTCTACCTTGTCGCCGACTCGACGCAAGACGCCTGCCGGGGGGCCGAGAAAGAGGAGGCCCTGTTCGGCGCATGCCGCGGCGAAGTCGGCGTTCTCCGAGAGGAACCCGTAGCCGGGATGGATCGCGTCCGAACCAGTTGCACGCGCGACGCTCAGCAGAGCCTCGATCGAGAGATAGGTCTCCGCGGATGTCCGTCCCGGAAGCGCCTGGCTCTCGTCGGCTTCGCGAACGTGCAACGCGTCCGATTCCTGCTCTGCGTACACGGCGACCGTCGCGATGCCACGAGCCCGGCACGTCGCGAAGATACGACGCGCGATCTCGCCACGATTGGCGACGAGGACCTTGCGGATCTCAGGTCGCCTCGCCATCGCTCTTCCTCGACTCGGACCAAGACGGCGGCCGCTTCTCGAGAAACGCTCGAAGGCCTTCTTGGCCGCATTCACAGGCGCGAGCAACCGCGATGCGTCCCGTCGTGAATACGCGGAGCAACACGGCGGCTCGTC
>CAYZGY010001024.1:0-2927 GCA_964478085.1 uncultured Planctomycetia bacterium | reverse complement strand
GCTCATCTTCGCTACGACGTGGCGGGTGCCCGACGGCGAAGCCGGCCGCAAGGTCGTCCACGATCTTCGCTACAACGAGGCTGCCGTCGCGCTGATGCGCGAGCGCGGCGTCGCGATCAACGACCTCCACTCGTTCATCCTCCCGCGCATGAAGGAGCTCGCGACGAAGCCGGGGAACGTCCACTTCACGAAGGAAGGATCGAAGCTGCTCGCGACGCGCGTCGCCGAGCGCGTGCGGCGGACGCTCGACCAGCGCTTCTCGGGAAAGCGCAAGAAGGGCACGAAGCGCGCGAGCTGGCCCGAGCCGAAGAAGATCGAGTACAAGAAGGTCGGCGAGACGTCGCTCTCGCTCCACGTCTTCGAGCCCGCCGGCCATCGTCCGAAGGACAACCGCGCGGCGCTCGTCTTCATCGGCGGCGGCGGCTGGAACGGCGGAAGCCCCGCGCAGTTCTACCCCCACAGCGAGTATCTCGCCTCGCGAGGCATGGTCGCGATCTCTGCCGAGTATCGCGTCAAGAGTCGCCATCGGACGACGCCGTTCGACTGCGTGGCCGACGGAAAGTCGGCGCTTCGTTTCGTGCGCAAGAACGCCGCGCGACTCGGCATCGATCCCGATCGAATCGCGGCAGGCGGTGGCTCGGCCGGCGGACACGTCGCCGCAGCCGTCGCGACCGTTCCAGGGCTCGACACCGACACCGATCGATCGATCTCGTGCCGACCGAGCGCGCTCGTCCTCTACAACCCGGTCTACGACAACGGCCCGAAGGGCTACGGACACGACCGAGTCAAAGATCGGTTCCGCGAGATCTCCCCGATGCACAACATCGCGAAAGGGATGCCCGCGACGCTCGTCTTCCTCGGCACTCAGGACAAGCTGATCCCCGTCGCGACCGGCGAGGCTTTCCGAGACAAGATGCGAGAGGTCGGCAGTCGCAGCGAGCTCGAGCTCTTCGAAGACCGCCGGCACGGCTTCTTCAACCACGGTCGCGGCGACGGTAGTGACTACCTCCAGACCGTCCGAAGCATGGACGTCTTTCTCGCGTCACTCGGCCACCTCGAAGGG
The DNA here is from genome assembly GCA_964478085.1 of uncultured Planctomycetia bacterium. Lineage (GTDB taxonomy): Bacteria > Planctomycetota > UBA8108 > UBA8108 > UBA8108 > CAYMLL01. The sequence continues at coordinate 1,864 of CAYZGY010001024.1, read as the reverse complement.
AAACCGACCTTGCGTACGCACCGGTAGCTACGACACCTCGCGCGCGCTAGAACGTGGATCGACTTCCGTTCGCGAAGTCCGAGTCGTGCTCTTCGACCCGCTCCTGCGCCTCGATCCCTGGTACGTGCAGTAGCGCTTCGCAGGCTATTTCGCGGGCTTCCCCTTGCCGCGCACGATCTCGTGATAGCGGCCGAGAGCGAACCCGGCGAGCTCTTCGCTCATGCCGTCGGGCCAACGCACGACGACGCGCACGGGCTTCGTCGCGTTCGCACCGAGCCCGACGAGAACGCGGGAGTCGTTCGCGGCCAAATAGCTTGCCGCACTGCGCACCTCGAAATCCTTGGGTTTGCCTTCGGTGTGCACCACGACACGAGCGCCGAATGCGTCGCGATTCGCTCTCGCAGAACCACGAAGCTGAAAGCCGACCCAACGGTTCTTCTTCGCATCGGCGCTTCGGTTCTGGATCAGCACGGCTCGATCGGCAGTGTTGATGAGAAAGACGTCGATGTCTCCGTCCGAGTCGTAATCCGCAAACGCCGCTCCACGCCCCACGAGCTTCTCTTGAAACCACTTGCCCGACGACTTCGAGACGTCCTCGAACTTGCCCTTGCCGTCGTTCGCGAGGAGCTGATCGGGTTGCTCGTAGCGGAGCTCCGTGCCGGGGTTCGTCTCGAGGATGTTGTCGATGATGTGCCCTCGCGTCACGTAGATGTCGAGATCGCCATCGAGGTCGTAGTCGAAGAGCTTCGTGCCGAATCCCAGAGGAAGGTAGGTCGGCTCGACGAGGCCCGATCGATGGGTTCCGTCGAAGAAGAACCCATCGCCTTCTCCGAGAAACATGGTGTCCGTCTCTTCGGAGAAATTCGTGACGTAGTAGTCGAATAGACCGTCGCCGTTGATGTCCCCTCCGTCGATGCCCATGCAGGCTTCCGCCCCGCCATTCGAGTTGAGAGCGAGCCCGGCCTCGAGCGCAGCATCCTCGAACCGCCCGTTGCCGAGATTCCGCCAGAGGAAATTCGGCACGGAGTCGTTGGCGACGAAGAAGTCGATATCGCCGTCGAGGTCGTAGTCGGTCGGAAGAACACCGAGGCCCTTGGCGAGAATGCGCCCGGTGATCGTGACGCCCGCGGCCTTCGAGATGTCCGTGAAGCGTCCACCGCCACGATTCAGAAAGAGCGAATCCGGCGCACCGTCGTACTTGTTCGGATGGCAGTACGCGGGAATCTTCTTCGTGTTTCCCGTGCATCCGCGATGGACGCTCGGATCGTAAATCAGATAGTTGGTGACGAAGAGATCGAGAAGCCCGTCGCCGTTGACGTCGGCAAAGGCCGCACTGGCGCTCCAGAACGGACAAGCGACTCCCGCCTGATCGGTAATGTCCGTGAACGTGCCATCGCCGTTGTTCACGTAGAGCGTGTTTCGGCCGACGTTCGTGACGTAGAGATCCACGTCTCCGTCGTTGTCGATGTCACCGACGGCAAGGCCAGCTCCGTAGCCTTTGTCGCCGACTCCGGCCTTCTCCGTGACATCCTCGAACGTGCCGTCGCCTCGGTTCCGATAGAGTACATTCGACTCCTCGCCCGGCTCCGCCGACTTCGTCACGTCGCTGTGCCCCTGGACAATGTAGAGATCCAGATGTCCGTCGCCGTCGTAATCGAACCAGCCGGCCCCCCCGACCATGCTCTCCGGCAGGACCTTGAGGCCTGTCGCACCATTGACGTGCCGGAAGTCGATGCCCGCGGAGGCCGTCACATCGACAAAGACCTCCTCTCCGGTAACAACGGGGGGTATCGCGAGTAGGGCGAAGAAGAAAACGGCTCTTTCCGGTCGACCTATCATGTATGCTTCACGTTTCATTTCCGCG
>CAYZGY010001023.1:0-2929 GCA_964478085.1 uncultured Planctomycetia bacterium | reverse complement strand
CTCTTACGGGCGGTGCTCTGGCGAGTGCCCGAACTCCGCTTGGTCGTCGTAGTCTTGCGACGCTGAGTCGAGCGTCCAGTCTGAGCCATGATCCAACACTCCGAAAAATAATCCCGAGGGCCCTTCGTTTCTCGAGGAACTCCGTTTTCCCCGCCAGGGCCGCGATATGCGAATTGGTTACCTAACTCCTTGTAGGTCCCCGGTGTATCGGGCACGTTTCGCGACCAAGTTCAGGAAAAACTCGGAACGGGGCGGGTTTTTGTCCAAATTCTCGCCTCTCGAAGAAGCTCGAATCTGCCGAAAGGGGGCGGCGCTCGATCTCACGCCTCGTCGCTCGGAGGCTCTTAAGTTTACTTCTTGTTAGGTTTTACGTTTTCTGTGCGTGTTCGTTGGGGCCTGGAAACGTTTTTTTCTAACAGCAATCGGAGCCAACTCTATAATTGACGCGGAATGTGGACTGTTCGTTGTCGGATACACGGTCCGTAGGGGTCTCGACCGTAAGTACCCCGGTCTTCTCGAGCTCCGACGAACGGACAGCGTTCAAGAGAACGCGGGAGTCACCCTAGCGTCGTTGATGCTCACGTTCAGGCCCTCGGGTCGAGCGTTCAGCGCCAGCGGTTGGTTCCGATCATCGCGTGAAGGGTGCCATCGTACCGAAAGCGGAGGATCTAAAGTGTCTGATCACCTGTTCTGGGGCATGGGGCGTCGAGGGGCTCGACGGTATCTAGTGGGCGTCAGCCTCGTCGTCATGGTCTGTGCATCGACCGTGACGATCGACGATCTTTCGGCGCAGTTGATCAACGAGGTCATCGCCGAGAACAACACGCAGATGCCCGCCGACATCGAGGGGGGCTTCCCCGACATGGTCGAGATCTACAACGATCAGGACGGCCAGGTGATCCTCGGGAAGACGGCGCTTGACGAGTCGTACTACCTCTCCTGTGTTCCCGCGACGCAAGATCCTCCGGTCTTCGACGCCGTCGAGGCTTGGGCATTCCCACCGAATCGCAGCACGATTGCGCGCAACGGTCGTCTGACGATCTTCCTGGACGGGAACGAGAGCCAGGGTACGTGTGAGCTTCACGCGACGTTCACCCTCGCGAGCGACGGTAGCGAGGCGATCGTTCTTTGGGGACCGGAGGCCGGTGACGGCTCGCGTCCCGTCGTCGATCGCGTCTACCTGCCGCCGCTGTCGGCCGACGTGTCCTGGGGTCGTTCTCCGGACGGCGCCGGTGGCCCGAACCTGACTCCGACCGAGCACGAGGAGCATTTCACGCGTTTCCCGCCGGGAGAGTCGAGCTTCGGTGGTTGCAGCGACATTCCCGGCATCTGTCTGATCCCGTGCTGCGGTCGTCGCCACTGCACCGGTGCGGCGAACAAGACGCCGCTGCCGAGCTGGAATCTTCGTCCTCGCATCACGCGAATCTCGCAGTCCTCGAATGCTTCGGCCGCGGGTGAGGCTGTCGAGTTCGTCGCGCGCGTGCGTGATGACAATTTGCCGATTCCGGACAACCTCTCCGCCGTCCAGATCAGCTACCGCGTCAAGCTCGCAGGCGAGGAGGACTTCAGCCCGGAAGAGATGGTCGAGATGGCTTGGGACGATACGATCGGTGAGGGGGGCATCCTGACGTCGGACGATCGCCCGCTGGATCGCTACACGCACTGGAGAGGAGAGATCCCGGGTCAGCCAGCCGGTGCGCGCGTCGAGTTCTTCTTTCGCGTCCTCGACGGCGGTCAGCTCACCGGCACGCGCCCGAGGAATCTCTGTCACCTGATGGACGTCTACGGCGAGGGCGTCGGTCCCTGTGACCGCGAATTCGGGCCGCTCGAGAACGGCTGCATCAAGGACGCGGAGGATGTCACGTGCGAGCCGAACGCGGACGACACGGGTGGCGGGGACGACGACGATGACGGTCGTGGTGCCGACGTCGCTGCCGATGGAACGACGACCGGGGAGCGCTTCTTCGACTGCAACGTCCGAAGCACCTACTCGGTCGGCTACACGCCCCGCGCCGAAGTCATCGGTCTCGTGATCAACGAGATCGTCGCGACGCAGACCGACCTGCTCACGGATTTCAGCGAGCCCCCTTGCAACATCCCGGACGTCGGATCCTGTGAGGTCGCGGATCTCAGTCGCTGCTGTGAACGGAAGGAGAATCCTGACTGCTGCCGACGGGACGAGGACTTCATGGAGCTCTACAACGTGACCGATGAGGACATCGACGCGTCGGGACTCCACCTCTCCGACGGTCCCTTCGATCCAACGCGTTGGACCTTCCCGCCGGGCTCGATCATCCCCGCGAACACGCGCGTGATCGTCTGGCTCGACCGTGACGGGTCGCAGTGCCCGAACAACGCCGAGCCGAACAAGCCTTGCTACTGGGAATGTCCGGACCCGAACGCTCTTTCGATGCAGCAGGACCCGCCGGAGTTCCACACGAACTTCGGAATCGACGCCGACGGCGACCAGATCTACCTGTTCGATACCGAGGAGAACGGCTTCGGTCTCATCCACGGTCTCGACTTCGGTGATCCGAGTTCGATCTGTGGTTTCACCGAATCGTTCGGCATGGATGGTCAGCCTCGCAACGATATCCTGCCGAACCAGTCGATTTCTTGTGTCCCGGACGGGGACCGCAACGGCACGTTCGTCATCACCGAGAGCGCGACGCCGGGAGAGGAGAACGCGAACGACGTCTCCTGCGGGATCGAGTTCAAGCGCGGTGACGCAGCGGGAGACGGCGCGCTGGACCTTTCCGACGGCGTCAGGATCCTGAACTTCCTCTTCACCGGTGGTCCGGCTCCGGCTTGTCGTGACGCTGCCGACACGGACGACACGGGCCTCGTCGATATCGGAGACGCGATCTCGATCTTCAACTTCCTCTTCCTCGGTGGCGGGCCGCCCGCACCTCCGGGGCCGCCGGCGTCG
>CAYZGY010001022.1:0-2933 GCA_964478085.1 uncultured Planctomycetia bacterium | reverse complement strand
CCGACCCTCGGCATCAGAATCGCCCTCAGCATCCGGTTCCTGCGCATCGTCGAGCGCGTTCAGCGCATGGCAACTACTAAGAAACTCAGTAGCTTCCGCAGTTCGGGCTAGGCCGTTATAGTGAGCGCATGCCCGAGTTCGGTCGGATCCTCATGCTGATGGGACTGATCATCGTGCCGATGGCGTTTCTTCGTCCCGAGACCTTCGAGATGTTCGGGATCCTGCTCGTCGGCGCGGGGATCTTCCTCATCGGCAATCAGCTGACCAAGCGCGGCGAAGGGGGCTGATCGGCGGGCGCCTCGAGGATGGTCTGGAGCGAGTGAAGAGAGATGGATTTTGACAGCACGGATGGCGGAGTGCCGAACGACGACGGCGACTTCGCGTTCGAACCCTTCGCGCGGGACGACGACGCCGGCGCCGAGAAGAGCCTGCGCCCGAAGCGCTTGACCGAGTTTGTCGGTCAACGGCGCGTCGTCGACAATCTCCGCCTCGCGATCGATGCTGCGACGGCTCGCGAAGAGGTGCTCGATCACATCCTGCTCTCCGGCATGCCCGGTCTCGGCAAGACGACGCTGTCGCTTCTCATCGCGAGTGAGATGGGGGCGGGAGCACCGAAGCTCGCCTCCGGACCCACGCTCGAGCGTGGCAAGGATGTCGTCGGGCTACTCACCGACCTGCGCCAGGGCGATATCCTCTTCATCGACGAGATCCACCGTATGTCGTCACACGCTGAGGAGTACCTGTACTCGGCGATGGAGGATTTTCGCGTCGAGTTCATGATCGACAGCGGCGCCGACGCGCGGAGCATTCCGCTGCCGATCCAGCCTTTCACGCTCGTCGGCGCGACGACTCGTGAGGGGCTTCTCACCGCACCTCTTCGCGGGCGCTTCCACATCGTCGAGAAGCTCGAGCCGTACCCGTCGAGCGATCTCGATCAGATCATTCGCCGATCCGCCTCGCTTCTCGGTTGCGAGATCGATCCGGCCGCGTCCGGGGTGCTCTCGAAACGTTGCCGCGGTACGCCGCGCTTCGCCAACCGCTTCTTGCGTCGCGTGCGAGACGTCGCTCAGGCGCGTACCGGTGGTTGGAAGCCCGGCGAGTGCCTCGAGATTACGGGGGCCCACGTCGACGAAGCCCTCGCGCGGCTCGGTGTCGACGAGAACGGGCTCGACCGTATCGACCGTGACGTCCTTCGCGTCCTCTTCGAGCACGGCGACCAGCCCGTCGGCCTCAAGACGATCGCGGTGTCGGTCGGCGAGGAGGATCGTACGATCGAGGACGTCTACGAGCCGTTTCTCATTCGCGAAGGACTCATCGTCAAGACGTCGCGCGGTCGACGAGCGAGTCAGCGAGCGGTGGAACTCTACGGACGAGACGTCTCGTGATTCGAGCTCTCCCTCGAGTACTCGTGCGTGCCGCAAGCCTTCTCGTACAGCTCGCGGTATGGATCGTCGTCTTCGTCGTGCGCGTCGTGCGCGTCGTGCGCGTCGTGAAGTTGATTCCGCCTCGTTGGGCCGGCTTCGTGACGATCGTCGTCGCTCTCGCAGGTTTTGGCGCGTGGGGGATGGGCGTCATCGAGCGTTACTGGGAGCCGTTCGCGATCGACCTCGTCAACGCCGGGCCGCAGGGCCCCGACGTACGCGTCGAGGTTTCGCGCGGGACGAGCTTCGACCTCGGCGATCTCGGTGAAGTGACCGTGCGTCCGCTCGACGATGGAGTCGGCGAGAGCGAGGCGGACCGCGTTCTGTTTCGAGGCAGTCTCGACGACACCGAGCGGGTGACCGTGCGCTCCGGCACGATCGATTTCGGCGGTCGTCTCGAGGCCCTCGCGATTCGCATCGAACGCGCCGATCGTCATGACCCCTGGACTCTCGCGCGACGATCGCCGAGCGCGGCGCGCGGAAGCTACCGTGGCGAGATCGAGCTGCGCTTCGAACGAGGGCAGATCCACGTCACCAACGTCGTCACGCTCGAGCAGTACCTGCGTGGCGTCGTACCTGCGGAGATGCCGGCGCTCTATCCTGAAGCCGCGCTGCGTGCGCAGGCCGTCGCGAGTCGAACGTACGTGCTCCACGCCATCGAGGACTCTGCGCGTCGCGAGAGGCCTGCGGTCTTCCGTGCCGACACGGGGTTCCAGGTCTACCGTGGTGTCGCCGCGGAGCACGAGCGTGCAGCGCGCGCGATCGCCGCGACTCGTGGCGAGGTGATGACCTTCGACGGCGAGCTCTTCCGCGCGTACTTCCACTCGACGTGCGGAGGGCAGACGAGCTCGGCCGAGCGCATCTTCGGAGAGCGCGACGTCCCGCCTTTACGCGGCGCGGTCTGCGGGGGCTGTGACGGGAGCAAGTTCTCGCGCTGGCAGACCACGATCGATCGGCGCGTCGTCCAGGCTGCGCTCGCTCGCTGTCTCTCGAGCTCCGAGCGCGCCAAGCTCGGGAGGATCGACGACGTCCTCGTCGAGAAGCGTGCGGCCGACGGTCGCGCGGAGACGATTCGGGTCGCACATTCGCGAGGTGACGCGCGCGTCGAGGCGGGTCGCTTCCGCCTGGCAGTCGCGGCGGTCAAGTCGGGCTCCGTGCGCTCGACGGCGTTCGAGATCGAGCGCGTCGCGGCAGGGAGCTGGGTGCTCCGAGGGCGAGGATTCGGCCATGGGGCCGGATTCTGTCAGGTCGGTTCTCGCGGATTGGCGCGTGAAGGAATGTCGTACCGCGATATCCTGTCGCGTTACTATCCTCGGAGTGAGACGAGTCTGGCGTATTGAAGGGGGATCGTCAGCGTCGCTGGTGCTGAAGGACCGAGCGTCGCTGGCGAACTTCACGTCGTTGATCGTCGTGCTTCGAGATTTAATACGTGTCGCGGCGACCCGCCGCGAGGCTCGCGGGGGGGGGGGGGGGGGGGGGGGGGGGGGGCGGGGCCGCCCGCGCGGGGGGGCG
>CAYZGY010001021.1:0-2937 GCA_964478085.1 uncultured Planctomycetia bacterium | reverse complement strand
AAATCGTCGGTATCGACCTGGGAACCACGAATTCGCTTGTCGCTCACTTCGGCCCGGATGGTCCGGTGATTATCGAGACGCCTGCAGGCCTCAATCACGTGCCGTCGGCGGTTGCCGTTGACCCGACGCGGGGGCTCGTTCTCGGGAAGGCGGCGCGCGATTATTCGAAGGTCGATTCGGACGCCGCGATCCTCTCCGTGAAGCGGTTCATGGGCACCGAGAACACGTATTTCCTCGGTGGGCAGGAGCTTCGCCCGCAGGACGTCTCCTCGATGATCCTCAAGGAGCTGCGCCGAGCCGCGGAATCGCACCTCTTGTCGCCTGTCGATCGTGCGGTGATCAGCGTTCCGGCGTACTTCAGCGAGGTACAACGTCGTGCGACACGCGAAGCCGGTGAGATCGCCGGGCTCAAGGTCGAGCGATTGATCTCGGAGCCAACGGCGGCTGCCCTGGCCTACGGCATCGACAAGCCCGACAGCGACGAGTACGTCCTCGTCTACGATCTCGGTGGTGGAACTTTCGACGTCTCCGTTCTCGAGATGTTCGAGGGGATCTTCAGCGTGCGTGCTTGCCACGGCGACAGCCACCTCGGTGGCGATGACTTCGACGAGGCGATCTTCCAGTGGGTCGTCCAGCGCGCGAATTCGCGTCTCGACGCCAAGAAGCTCGCGCCCGAGGCCCTTCCGAAGTGTCGGCTCGCGGTCGAGGCCGCGAAGATGGACCTCTCGAACGACGACTCGACCACGCTGCGGCTCGAAGGGGTTCCTTGCGACGACGGCAGCACGGTCAACCTCGGCATCGAGGTGACGCGCGAGAACTTCGAGAAGCTCACTCGTGAGCTGCTCGAGAAGACCGGCGCCTGCATGACGCGTGCGCTCGCCGAGGCCAAGGTGGCGAAGGAGAAGATTGGCGAAATCCTGCTCGTCGGCGGCTCGACGCGCATGCCGATGGTACAGGCCTACCTGCGTGACTACTTCGGCAAGGAGCCGAACACGAGCGTCTCGCCGATGGCGGCCGTCGCTCTCGGGACGGCGATTCAGGCGAATCTGCTCGAGACCGAGCCGAACATGGACGAGATCGTCGTCACCGATGTTTCCCCCTTCACGCTCGGTGTGGCGGTCGTCTCGGATTACGCGGGCTCGACGCGTTCGGGCATCTTCTCGCCGCTCATCCACCGAAACGCCTCACTGCCGACGAAGGTCACGCGTAGCTTCTCGACGACCCATCCCGAGCAGGACACGGTCGAGGTCGAGATCTACCAAGGCGACGATCCTCTCGTCGAGAATAACATCTTCCTCGATCGCTACTACCTCGGTGGCATTCCTACGGGGAGCGAGAAGCCCGAGTCGCTTTCGATCACGTTCGAGTACGACACCGATGGCATCTTGCAGGTGTCCGCCGTCGTCGACTCTACCGGCAAGAGTGCGGGTCTGCGCATCGACTCGTCGAAGATGAAGGCCGTCGGTGGCGGACTTCTGTCCGCGCGTTCGAAGGTCGACGGTTTCTGGGAGAAGTCGCTGTCCTCTCGTACGCTCGCGGATCTCGTCGAGAAGGTCGAGTCGAGTCTCGAGAATCGTCCAGAAGACGAGCGCGCGCAACTCGCCGCACGTGTCTCGGCCGCACGCGACGCGATCGACCAGGGCGACAACGAGAAGATCGAGCTCCTGATCGTGGAGTTCCGTCCGCTCGCCGGCCGGGAGAAGACCGATGGTTGACGAGTCGGCGGATAGCGTCGACTCCGCAGATGGTTCCGGTCCAGGATCTGACGGCGATGGCTTCGGTGGGAAGGCGAACCCTTTCGAGGTTCTCGCCGTCGGGACCGACGCCGACGATCGCGACGTGCGTCGCGCCTACGCCAAGAAAATCCGGGAAGCGCGCGTCTCCGGCGACAACGAGCTCATCGAGCGTGTGCAGACGGCTTTCGAGTCCATCCGTGACGAAGAGCAACGCGCCAAGATCAAGACGGTCGTCTCGGAAGAGGACAAGATCCGGCCGCTCTTCGATCGCGCCCACGAGCTGATCGAGAAGGACGACCTCCGCGGCGCTCGAGACAAGATGCTGCAAGTGCTCGAGCTCGTCCCCTCGCTCGAGGCGGCGTTGATGCAGATCATCTCTCTCGAGATGGGCCTGGGGAACTACGAGAACGCCCAGCGCTACGCCGCGCGACTCGTCTCGGAGCATCCCGAGAACGTCGGACACCTGGCAGTCGCCGCGAAGATCGCCGCGACGCGCGCCGAGATGATCACCGACAACGACGCGAAGCGAACCGAGCTTTTCAACAAGGCGCTCAAGGCTTGTCGTCGAGCACGCGAGCGTGGTGACGACAGCGGATCGAACCTCGTTTTCGAGAGCCAGATGCTCTGGAATCTCGGGGACATCGGCTCGGCGACGTCCGTGCTGCGGACGCGACTGCGTGACGCACGAGAGCTCAAGTCGAACGAGCTCTTCCTTTTTCTCGCGCTCCTCCGCATCCACGTGATGAATGACGACAAGGCCGGCTTTCAGCAGACCGCCGAGCAGATGGTCGCGCTCATGCCGAAGCCCGACGAGCCCAAGGCGCGGGAGCGCTGCGAGTCGGTCGGCGGGACCGTGTACGAGTTTGCGGTCGAGCTCATCGACGTGCGCCCTCTCTTCGCGATCGAATGCGCACGGCTGACCGCGAAGTTCACACCGGAGAATCCGTACCCCGAGCGCTTGATCAAGGCTGCGAAGGAGCGCTTCACGAACGAGCGAAAGCGTGAGCACGCCGCCAAGAAGGCGGCCGCCGCGGAGGCCGAGCGACGACGGCGACACGACGAGAACCAGTACGCGGGGCGATCACCGCGCGGGCGGGCTCCGAGACGTCACCTCGAGAAGACGAGAAAGACGGGGCTCAGCTGGGTCGCGTTTCTCGTTATCTTCCAGGTGATCTTCGTTGCCTTGGGCAACATCGATCGT
>CAYZGY010001020.1:0-2945 GCA_964478085.1 uncultured Planctomycetia bacterium | reverse complement strand
AGCTGAAACGGAGCCAATGTGGAGCATTGGCGGGTTTCAGCGACGAAGAGCTCGAACGAATCGGCCGCTTGGACGCCGAATCGACTTCTTCGACGGGCTGCTAGCCTACTTAGTGGCGTCGCCCTGAGTTGTCAAGCTCGGAAGAGTAGAGAACGAATCCCACAGCGAGAGACCACACAGCGAGAGACCACACAGCGAGAGACTCAGTTCTGCTGCGGCCCGCTACCCGTCTCCGGCCCGCTCTTCGCACGTGCTCGGGTGCCGGACTTCGAGCCCGCTCCGGACCTTGAAGCAGCCCCGGACTTCGAGGCGGCCCTCGTCCGCTTGGCGCCGGCCGATTCGCCGGGCTTCTCGATCTGGTAGAGCCGAATCTTCTCGTAGAGGGTCGAGCGGTTGATTCCGAGCATCTCCGACGCTCGCCTCTTGTTCCAATTGACGCTCTGGAGCACGCGGCGAATGTGCTGCGCCTCGACCTCCGAGAGCGTCCCGAAGGGCTGAGGGTTGTCGTCCCGGCGGAGGTCGCGCGACAGGTTTTCGGGGTAGATCGTGCGGCCGTTCGAGAGTAGGACCGCCTCCTCGATGCCGTGCTTGAGCTCGCGGATGTTTCCGGGCCAATGGTAAGCGAGCAGGAGCTCCTTCGCGCGCGGAGACAGCTCGATCGGCCCGCGCTCGTCAGCCGCGCGCCCACCGAGCTCGAGCATCGAGAGGAAGTGCTGCGCGAGAGGCAGGATGTCCTCACGCCGCTCGCGGAGCGCTGGAAGATCGACCTGGAAGACTTTGAGGCGGTAGTAGAGATCCTCGCGGAACTGGCCTTCGTTGACGGCCTCGCCGAGCACCTTGTTCGTCGCCGCGATGATCCGAAGATCGACGCGACGCCCCGCGACGCCGCCGAGCCGATCGACGACCCGGTCCTCGAGGACACGAAGGATCTTTGCCTGCGTCGAGAGGCTCATGTCCCCGATCTCGTCGAGGAAGATCGTGCCTCCGTCGGCCTGCTCGAACTTTCCGGGCTTGCCTTTCGGATCCGAGCCCGAGATCCCCGACTGGCGCGCGTATCCGAAGAGCTCGCTCTCGAGCAACGTCTCGGGAATCGCCGCACAGTTGACCGCTATGAACGGCTTGCTGCGACGCGGGGAGCGATCGTGAATCGCACGAGCGACGAGCTCCTTGCCGGTGCCGCTCTCTCCCATGATCAGCACGGTCGTATCGAACGCGGCGACACGCTTGACCTTGCGCTGAACCTTCTTGAGCGCTGAGCTGACGCCGATCAGGCGATTCTTCTGACTGAGGATCGAGCGCAGCTCGAGGTTCTCATCGTGGATACGCTCGTAGAGGGCTTCCTTCTCGACGGCGAGCGAGATGAGGTTCGAGAGGATGTTCGCGAAGTAGAGGTCGTCCTGCGAGAACCTCCCCTTGCGACCACGATCATCGATGTAGAGGATCCCGCAGACCTCGTCGGCGCGGAAGAGCGGGAAGCACATCGCGCTCTTGATGCGCAGCTGCTTGAGACTTCGAGAGTCGAGTCCGGCACGCAGCGTTTCGTCGCGGGGACCGGCCGCGGACTCTTGATCGTCGCCAAAGAGGATCGCGATGCCCTCCCGGCGGACCCGATCGACGATCGTCGGACTGTACGATACGGGTGCGATGCGGTCTCCCGCGCTTCCAGACGGCGCCCCGACAGGCATACGCTGGACGCAGACCTCGAGCTGCCCGCTCGGACCGAAGAATCCGATGAGGCCGCAGCGCGCGTCGAGCGTGTCGAACACGGAGTGAAGCGCCGACTCGAGGAGCTTTTGACGGTCCGAGAGGTTTCGGATCAGCTCCGAGAAGTTGCGCAGGATGCGCAAGTTGCGCTGGGGCTGCGACGGCGGGAGGTTCGTATCGACGATCTCCTCGACGACCGACCCCGACATCGTGTCCTCCGACGAGAGGAGCTCCGGGCTGTCACGGAAGTGTTGCAGCGTCTCTCGGGCGTCGACGACCGAACCGGCACCGCTCGAGGACTCCGAGTCCGTGTCCACGGGTTCGGCACCGGCGATCGAGCTCGCTTGACCGTTCGCCGAAACCTTCGCGGTGCTTCCCTTGGTCCCGTTCTTCTTGGTCGATCGACCCCAGAAGCGAATTTGGGCTCCACCGAGGATGATCTCATCGCCGTCGCTCAGTACGTGCCGGACGACGACACGGCTGTTGACGCGCAGCGGGTTTCGTCCGCCGACATCTTGAATGATGAAATCGTCACCCTTCGAGGTGATGACCGCGTGCTGACGAGAGACGAGTGGATCGTCGAGCACGAGATCCATCGTCTGGTCTCGGCCGACGAACAGTGGAGTGTGAATCCCTTCGAAGTTGATGGGATCCTGATCGCGCTGACGAATATCGAGATGGAACATGAGGGAAACGAAGGAGAGGCAGGGGACCCCAATCGGCGAGACCGCCGTGTCCACGCGCCCCGAGAAAGTCTTCCGAGCGCCCGCGGATTCCACGAGACATACTATCCACGCCCCCGGGAGCTGTCAACGAATGCTCATGGAGTGAAACTGTAAGGTGTTCAAACTAAAAAACTTAAGGAATTCTCGATCGTCGGAAATTCCGACAACGGAAATTCCGACACCGGGATCGAAGGCCCCGAAAGACCGTTTTCTTGACGCTCGCATCCTGCCGATCTATAGAGAGAGGCTCAGACCGACACCAGACCGACACCAGACCGGACGACCAGACAGGACCGCACGATGCAACGCTCGGTGGAACTCGCCCAGATTCTCGTCTTCGCCATCGCCTTCCTCACCCTCGGCTGCGGAGGAGGTGACTCTACTGACAAGAGTGGCTCGGGCACTTCGGTGAAGTCCGGCTCGAAGGACTCGTCCGTCAAGCAGGACATCATCAATAAGCTCAAGCCGGATCCATCGTCGCTGAAGACGTCGAAGACCGAGTCGTGGGGGGGCCCC
>CAYZGY010001019.1:0-2948 GCA_964478085.1 uncultured Planctomycetia bacterium | reverse complement strand
GAAGCCAGCGTTCGAGATACGTCGACGCAGCAAGAGTTCGGTGAGAAATGCGGACGAGCTTCGTCTGCGACACTGCTCGCCGAAGGCTCCGAGAGCGTCTCGAGCGAGTTCGTCGTCACCGTTCCCGAGAAAACACCCGAGGACGCGAGTGTCCTCGTGGTTGGCAGCTCGAAGCCGCTCGGTCGTTGGAATCCCGATAACGGCGTTAAGCTCGAGCGAAGGAAGGACGGGATTTGGTTCGCGCGTGTCGACCTGCCGAAGGGGCGCCACGCGGAGTACAAGCTCTGCCTCGGCTCTCGGAAGCGCGCCGAGAAGGACGCGAAAGGAAACGATATCCGCAATCGCATTCTCCGCGCGACAAAGGACCAGAAGGTCTCCATTCGCGTCGAGGCTTGGGCAACGGGCGCGCCGAGACGGCCGAACGGCTGATTCTCGCGAAACGCATCGAGCCGATCATCGTCGTCGGAGTTTCGAACACGAGGCATCGAACGGCGGAGTACACGCTGCCGTCCCCGCCGAACTGTGCCGAACTGTGCCGAACTGTGCCGAACGGCGCCGAACGGTCGACGAAGCGCCCGCGAGGACGAGGTGACCTCTACGGACGCTTCCTCGTCGAGGAGCTCAAGCCGTTCATCGACAAGACCTACCGCACGAGACCGGGGCGTGAGCACACGGCGATCGGCGGCTCATCACTCGGCGGACTGATCTCGCTCTACCTGGCATCGAAGCACCCCGACGTGTTCTCGAAATGCGCCGTCGTCCCCCCTGCTCTCGCGTGGAACAAGCGACAGATTCTCCGCCAGATCGAGAAGGACGGCGAGTGGCTTCGACGCGTGGGCGTCGCGCGTCGACAAGATCCTGCTCTTCCTCTTCGCGCCGCGTTGATGGGCCGTAGCGCGCTGATCAGACTCAAGCGAGCAACTTCTGAACGACGTGCCCGCCCACATCGGTCAGACGGACGTCGAGTCCCTTGACTCTGACACTGAGTCGCTCGTGGTCGAGCCCGAATAGGTGAAGAAGCGTCGCGTGGAAGTCGTTCATGTGCACGGGGTCCTCGACGGGGAACCAACCGAGGTCGTCCGTCTGGCCAACGACGGTGCCTCCCTTCACGCCGCCTCCCGCCATCCACATCGTGAAGGAGAAGGGATGGTGATCGCGCCCCGTATTGACCGCCTTGGCGCGCCCGGCCTGGCCGGCGTTCTCGCCGACGGGCGTGCGGCCGAATTCGGTTCCCCAGACCACGAGCGTCTCGTCGAGCAGACCTCGCTGCTCGAGATCTTGAAGAAGCGCCGCGACCGGTTGATCGACCATGCGTGCGTAGAACGGCAGCTGATCGCTCAAGTGCGTGTGATGGTCCCAACCCGTCACCGAGATGTTGACAAAGGGCACACCTCGCTCGACGAGCCTTCGCGCGAGGAGGCACTTGAGCGCGTACGAAGAGAATCGCCCTTCGATCGGCAGCTCGTCACTCGGTGAGCGCTGGAAGCCCTTCTCGGTACGATCGACTCCGTAGGCTTCGAGCGTCGCAGGCGACTCGCCCGAGAGATCCATGAGCTCAGGCGCCGACATCTGCATGCGGAACGCGAGCTCGTACGCCGAGATCCGGCTCTCGATCTCGTCGTCCCCCGTGCGCTCGAGACGCTGTCGATTGAGATCGGCGATCGTATCGAGCGTCTCTCGCTGCTGCTTTCGACTGACTCCCGCGGGTGTCTGCAAGTCGAGAATCGGCACGCCGCGATGGCGCAGCGAGGTGCCACCGTACGACGAGGGCAGAAAGCCGCTGCCGTACGGCGTCGCGCTTCCGGTGATTCGATCGCCGAGCACGACGTAGGCCGGGAGGTTTCGCGCTTCCGACCCCAAGCCGTACACCATCCACGACCCCATGCTCGGACGACCCGGATTGCCACGCCCGGTGTAGAGCATCACGACGCCCTGCTGGTGATTGAACTCGTCGGTGTGAAGGCTGCGAATCTGGGCGATATCGTCGGCGCACGAAGCGATCCGCGGCAGGAGCTCCGAAAACTCGAGACCGGACTCACCGTACTTGCGAAAGCCGTAGCGAGAACCCATGAGCGTCGCGGACTTCGGCTTCAGATTCGTGAAGAGCGTCTTGTCGGTGAAGAGCGACTTCGGCAGCGGCTCGCCGTCCCGCTTCGCGAGCATCGGCTTCGGATCGAAGAGATCCATCTGGCTCGGACCACCGGCCATCATCAGGAAGATGCAACTCTTCGCCTTCGGCGCGAAGTGTGGAGCGCGAATCGCGTAGGGGCCCTCGGAACTCGCAGCCGTCGCGTCCCCGCGCAGCAGAGACTCGAGAGCCATCCCGCCGATGCCGCAGGCGGTCGTCTGGAGGAAACCGCGCCTGCTCGAAGTCTCTGGATGTCTTTCAGCAGCTGACATGTTTCGAAATCGCACTCACTCCCGCGAGATGAACTCGTCGAGATTCAGGAAGACACGCGAGACGCCGGCCCACGCAGCGAGCTCGATCACGACATCGTCCGAATCGGATTCGCCAACGAGCTTCCGAGCCTCCGTCGGAGAAGAACGATACCCCGCACGCTGCAGTCGAAGAAATCCCTCGAGATGATCCAGCTCGGCGGAGCTCATCTCGCGCGAAAGGCACGAGCGCCCGAGGTGCGTGAACCGAGCTCGATCGTCCCCGCTCGTCTCGGCCAAAACACGACGGGCTAACGCCACGGCGGACTCGACGAATCGCTGATTGTTGAGCGACGTGAGCGCCATCAACGGAGAGTTCGAGATCGTCCTCTCGACCGCCATCTCGTTGAGCGGCGGGCAATCGAACGCGACGAGGGTCGGGTGCGGCGCATTACGCTGATGGTGCGTATACATCGCTCGCCGGTAGAGATCGTCGCCACGACTCGGCGTCCACTTGTTGCCGCGAAGACCGATGACCCGCTCTTCCGCGGCTCCTCTCGGTAACGGAGGAA
>CAYZGY010001018.1:0-2952 GCA_964478085.1 uncultured Planctomycetia bacterium | reverse complement strand
GGCGATGGGGCTATCTAACCGCGTGCCGCTGAAGGTCATCGAGTAGGTCGTTCCGAGGATCGTCCGGCCTTCGATGCCTCCCGAGTAGCCTCGCGACTCGGTCGGGTTGACCTGAACGATCGGGGCCAATCCCGGCGTACCGATGTCGAGGAAGCTCGAGGTCGGCCGACGGTTCTTGGCGAAGTTTCCGGAGAGGACGAAGAAGGGGTCGAAGACTGCGTGTTCGATGACGGCGCTCTCGAAGCGAACGTCGCGCTCGACGTGCGCCGAGCGGATCTGGAAGTTGTTGCGGATGAGGATCTGGATCGCGTCTTCGAGCGAGAGAAGGAGGACGGTCTTCGATTCGTCGTTCGTCGCGTTCGATTCGTCGTTCGTCGCGTTCGATTCGTCGTTCGTCGCGTTCGATTCGTCTCCGCCGCCCGCCGCCTTCGGTTCAGGCTGGTTATCGGCGCCGTCCGGATTGGGCAGCTCGTTCTTCGAAACGTCACCTTCCGCTTGGGCGAGTGCTGCTGGGTGGGGGGCGGAAAGGACAACTGCCAGCGCGAGCACCGACGCCAAGAGCGAGGCGAATAGTTTGAGCATGGACCCTTCTCGGAACGCGACCAAAGCGTGGTAGAGCGAACGAGCATGGATAATCGTCGAAGCCCTCAGAGTCAACGAATTTGGGGCTCTCAGGGCGTTTCTGGGGCGACTCGTACCGATAACGATGTGCGAAACGCTAACCCGTCGAAGGCACGACGAACGGCCGATTCTGTTCAGCTCTTGCGCGTCGCCAGGAGGACGTCTTCGAGCGAGACGATCTTCGAGTCGGGTGCACTTGCAGCGCCACACGAAGAGGCGGCGCAGCCGGCCTCTTGCTTCGCACAGCACAGCGCGCCGAGGAGCGCGTCGACCTGGGCAGCGTCGAGGCGGAGGGTCTTCTGAACGTACCACCCGACGCCTGGTCCCCAGCTCATGTCACGCAGTACGACACGGCGTTCGCCCTTGTCGTCATGCTCGACCTCGACCTCGAAGCGACGGTTCTCAGTTTCGGAACCTACCGAGCCATGCGTCGTCGACGTCGAAGAGGGCTCAGGAATTTTCGGGGCGTTGGAGCTCATCGGGATCCACTGATCAGAACTGATCTCGATCGAATCATTCGCCGACCACAACAAGCGTTCGACTATTCGATCAATAGTCTGCATATACATACTATGGTTTGGCCGCAAGGTCGAGTCGTTTTTTTCGGAATACCTCGCTAAGTCTTGACCCCACCGAGCACTATGGCGATAATTTGCGCCCATCAGAACGGCACCTACGGGCGCGTAACTCAATTGGCTAGAGTGCCACCCTTACAAGGTGGAAGTTCCCGGTTCGAGTCCGGGCGCGCCCATTCTTTTCCTCTGAAAGAACTTACGGGATCAAAGCATCCTCGGGTGGGTTGACGCGATTAGGCCGAGGGTTCGACCAAGACTTAGCCGGTGAGGTCGGAGGTGGCCTTCTTCGGGTTGGTCCCGGCGGTCTGAGACCCGGCGGTTATTGGTCCGAATCTCGTGCCTTGGGTGGTGGGCAATCGAATTCGCAGGAGGTCGCCATGAGGTCGCCATGAGGTCGCTGATATCGGGAATCGTGGTTTTCGGCGCGACGACTTGGTTGGGCGTTGGGTGCGCCTCGAACGATCCCGGTGCGTGGAACCGTCTCCATAAGGGGATGGACCCGTCCGAGGTCAGATCCACTCTCGGCCACCCGCACCTGATGCACGCCGACTCCGGGTCCATGCACTGGGAATGGCGACCGACGGGGGGCGTTTGGTTCGACGAGCGCGGGCGGTCCGCACGGTTTCGGTCGTGGCTCGCAGCCTTTACCGCCGAGAAACGGCGAACCCGCAAGCAGCCCGCAGAACCTGTTGAACGAGCAGGCCAGTGTCATCCATCGGACTCTTGCCGCCGAGTCGGCGGCTCGCTGAGCCGTTGTCGGCGAGGATCGCGCCCGTGGTGATGTCGATCGCGACCTCTTCCTTGAGCTCGACAGTCTCGTCGTTGTCGCTGCCGGTGAAGTGCACCTTGCACTCGGTGGCAACGACCGCGGCCTGAGCGCCGGGAAAGTGGACCTCGACCTTGTCGCGGTACGGAGGAGCCCGGTCCGCCGCAGGCTCCACCTGGAGCTTCTCGTGCTTGGTGAGGATCTTTCGAATCGTCGCTGGGTCGAGCGGCCGGTCGGGTGCTTCTCGCGGTAAAGCGCGACAAAGTCGGGCTGCGAGATCGGCCGATCGAGCTCGGCCCAGGTGGCGAGGACCCGCTCTACGTCCCCCTCGTGCGAGTGACGTTTCTTGCCGCGGCCGTCCGGCTTCTCGGCGAAGCGGCAATGCTCGTCGGCTTCCTCATCCCAGCGCCTGAGGCTCGAAGGAGGCGCGCCGATCGCGGCGGCGATCTCGCCCGGCTTCAGCCGATCGCGATAGTCGCGAAGGACCCGGACGCAGAGACTCCGCGCTTCAGCAGGAAGATGCTTTCCGGCGTCTCCGAAACGCATTGGCGAGTTTCAGCGACGAAGAGCTCGGGCGAATCGGCCGCTTGGACGCCGAATCGACTTCTTCGACGGGCTGTTACTGGGTAGCCAGGAATCCGCATCGATTCTGTATTTCCGGCGCGGGCGGCTCAGCCGCGGGGCCGTGCAGGTAGCAGCGGGAGTTGCATCTATGACGTCCACGTTCGCTATTCGCTACCTCTTGATGGCTAGCGCCCTATACGTTCCCCCCCTAACGTTCGCCAGACCGCCGTGACGAGCACCGGGGCAGCGACCGATGTTCGTACGGCGAGCGGTGATCCCAAGTCATCAGGTTGGTTACAGCTGTAATCAGTTGCCAGGTCGTGGCCCTGGGATAGCACGGCAGCGTTCTCTTGCGCTGTTTCGTTCCGTTGTCGGTTTCTGTAGTATCCGGCAGCTCTGCCCAGGCGAAGCTCCATTTCGCATGGC
>CAYZGY010001017.1:0-2953 GCA_964478085.1 uncultured Planctomycetia bacterium | reverse complement strand
AAGCCACGAGCGTGCGTAAGTCATTGCAAATCAACGTAATCCCGCATCTACACCCCCACCGATCCGTTACCATGTCCAGCCCCATCAGCCCTTCGAAGGAGCTACTTCGGCGATGATTCTCTCGACGAACCGTTTCGCGTCAGCATTTCCCCCGATTTCGTTCGTCGCCTTACTCACCACCACCGTGGGGCTCGTGTCCTGCGGTGATTCCGGTGAGGAGCCCTCCGGTGGATCGAGCCCGGCCGGAACGCAGGTCGCCGAGCTACCGAAGGTCACCGACGAATTCACGACGCTGCGCAGGGAAGGCGATCCGGCACTCGCTCCCGACATGATCGAGACGGACAGCGGTCTCAAGTACAAGGTCGTCACCGAGGGAAGTGGCGAGAAGCCAACGCTCGGCTCGATCGTTCGCGTCCACCACACAGCGTGGATCCTTCGCGAAGGAAAGCTGCACAAGCGCGTCGCCGCGCTCGATTCGCGAGCGTCCCACGAGATCGACACGCTGCTCCTCGCCGAACAGGCCCCCGTTTCCGGAACGATTTCCGCAGCCAGCGGTCGAGGAAATCCGCTCGCTCCCGCAGCGCCGCGCCCCGTCGTGCTCGAGGGCTGGATCGAAGCTCTCTCGGACATGAAGAAAGGCGAGCGTCGCTGGCTGATCGTCCCGAGCGCCCTCGCCTACGCGAGCACGGGCTACAGCGATCTCATTCCGGCGGACACGGATCTCGTCGTCGATCTCCAGCTCGTCGACTTCACGGTTCCGCGGTCTCGTTAAGAATCAAGCTTCGAGGCCTCGTAGCACCTCGACGATCGCCGAATTGTCGACGTCGCCGAGCCCCATCTCGACGCCACGTTCGAGCAGCTCGCGATGGAGCCTGGTCGTCGGCAGCTCGGCGCCGACCTCGGCGCCGAGCTCGAGCTTCAGACGCACGTCTTTGAGATGCTGTGCGAGCCGAGCCTGCGGCGCAAAGTCGCCCTGACGAATCTTCTCGCCCTTGTGCTCGAGCGCACGTGAGTGTGCCGGCCCCGAGCGGACGACCTCGAGGAACGTCGACACGTCGAACCCGCACTTCTCCGCGAGGGCGACGCCTTCGGCGAGCGCCAAACGGTTGAGCCCGAGGATCAAATTCGAGACGAGCTTCATCCTCGCACCGCTACCGGGGGGACCGAGGACGTAGACGATCGAGGCGATCGCATCGAGCACATCGTACGAACTCTCGACCGCCTCCGACGCGCCCCCGACGAGCAGGACGCCCTCACCCCGTCGAAACGCTTCGGACGAACCGTTCGCCAGCGCTTCGACGTACGCGACGCCGCGTTCCGCGAGCGTTTCCGCAACGGCGAGGCTACGCGCGGGGTCACCGGTCGTGCAGTCGACGACGAGACGAAGCCGAGCGGACTCCTCAGTCTCGAACGCGCTCGAGAGCCCGTCGTCACCACTGACGACAGCGTCGACGACATTCGAATCCGGAAGGCAAAGAACGATCGTTTCGTACGCTTCCGCGAGTTGCCGCGGCGTATCCACCGTCGCGATGCCGAGGGCCTCCGCACGCGATGGATCAGGATCTCGACCGACGACGTCGAATCCGGCTTCTTCGAGGCGCCGGGCAATCACCGAACCGAGGAGGCCGAGACCGATCATTCCGACGGAGCGGGACTCGACCGAGCTCACGCGATCTATCCTTCCGCTTGCTGGAGCGCCAGCGAGGAGATCCGCTCGTGGCTGTCGTTCCAGACCGCTGCGGAGTCGCGCACCAAGATCGCCTGCGGCGACTGGTGCCTCACGTCGAGACGCTCGGCGATCTCGAGTGAAATTGGCCGGTCCTCGACGACGAGGACCTGCGCACACGCGATGCCACGCTCGATCGCGGATGGCACATACTCCTCGAATTCACGAAGTGCGAAACTCGAGGTCGGGCAGCGCGTACTGTGCTTGAAGATCATCACGGGCTGCGAGGCCGAAAGGGCCATCAGCTCGTCGAGGTCATCGGTCGATTTCAGAGAGATCAGTTCGCTCGTATTCATGATCGGAAGAATCTTATCGACGCCATCCGGCGTGCTTCAAGGGAATCCGCCGAAATCTCGGACGACGACTGGCTGGTGTCCTTACGTGAAAATATCGGACGATCCGGCTTCGAGCCAAATGTGCGTCGCGCCGAAGAGCGGTCGGCGCCATAATGTTCCTCGTCGGAGCGACAGAATCTCACGATGAATGAAGGACTCGTCATCCTCGCAACCGCCCTGGCGTTCTCGCCCAACGCCGAGGACCTCACGCGACCGCCAGCCCGAGATCACTCGGACGCGATCACTCGGTCTCAAATCGACGGGAACGGCGGCTCGGAGACACGCGAGCGTCAAGGCGACACCGAGAACGGCGGTGCGAGTGGCACACCCGCGACCACGCGTTCGATCTGGTCGTCGATCTCGAGCCTCGGCGGCGCGTCGAGCGACGTCCTCTGGAGTCGCGTCCAAGAGATTCGCTCCCGACTGCCCAAACCGGTCGCGCCGGCGACGGTCGCGGAGGTAGCGGGGATTCTCGATCGCCAAGACCTCCGCACGGCAGCACCCGAGGTCCGCTTCGCCGCCGCCGTTCTCGCACGTCGCATCTCACGCGACGCCGAGCTGATCGCGCAAGCGCACGCGATTCTTATCGGCGTCGCGAAGGAAGCCTCCTCCCCGAACGCGAAGGGAATCCGACTCGACGCGATCCGCGCGCTCGGCGAGGCTCGGGTGCTCAAAGACGTCTATCCTGCCTTGCTGGCGATTCTCGAATCTCCCGAAACGCGCGACTTGCCGTACGTGCAGATCGCTACGATGCTGGCGCTCGAGCGACTCGACAGCAGGACGTCGCCACTCCCGGTACTCCGACTCTTGCGCGACGAGAGCCTCTCCTTCGACATTCGCGCGGAGGCAGCGCTCGCGCTCGCGCAGATCGGCAATCGCGACCCGCTCGTCG
>CAYZGY010001016.1:0-2956 GCA_964478085.1 uncultured Planctomycetia bacterium | reverse complement strand
CGGATCGAAGCAGGTGCCACAGCCGTCCAGAAGCCCCCAGTAACGCTCGAACGCGCGATCGAGGGGATGGCGCCCGTTCTTGTGACCGAGGTGCCACTTGCCGCTGAGCGCCGACTTGTAACCGGCCTCCTCGAGCACCTCGGGTATCGTCACCATCTTCTCGGTGAGAAGATTGCGGAAGCGCGGGTGGAGACCCGTGATCACCGAGGCCCGCGTCGTATTGCACTTCGCACAATTGTAAAACTGCGTGAAGCGCAGGCCGTCGCGCGCGAGGCTGTCGATGTGCGGCGTCTTGATCTCGCCGCCGTAGCAACCGATGTCCGACCAGCCCATGTCGTCGCAAAGGATCAGGACGATATTGGGACGTGTCTCGGCGCTCGCCGATCGAAGATGCGCAACGAGAAGAATCGACGCGAGCAAGCTCGCTCGTGCGAAACACAGCGATCGAAGAGTCTGGTGTCGTCTCATAGCGCGCCATGCTACCATCAGCCGCTCCTGCGAGGTATCACCACGGCCCGCTGGCATTTTTCCGAGGGCATCCGACGATGAAACGAGTCGTGTTCTTTTTTCTCTACACGGCTATTTCGATCACGTCACGCGCGCTCGTCGTGGACGCAGCGGAACGCGCACCGAATATCGTTCTGATCTTCTGCGACGACCTCGGCTACGGCGACCTCGGCTGCTTCGGCTCGAAGAAGCACCGCACCCCGAACATCGATCGAATGGCGCGCGAGGGAACGAAGCTGACCAGCTTCTACTCGACGAGCGGAGTCTGCACGCCTTCCCGTTCGAGCCTGATGACGGGTTGCTATCCGCGTCGCGTCAATATGCACGAGGACGCGCGTGGCGGATGGGTGCTCTTTCCGAGAGCGCGCAAGGGCCTGAACCCTAACGAGATCACGATGGCGGAGGTGCTCAAGTCACAAGGCTACGCGACAGCTTGCGTCGGCAAGTGGCATCTCGGCGATCAGGATCCGTTCCTGCCGCGCAAGCAGGGCTTCGACACTTACTACGGCATCCCGTACTCGAACGACATGGGCACGAAGCAACGTCGCCCGCAGCCGAATCCCCCGCTTCCGCTCCTCGACGGCGAAAAGGTCATCGAAGCGCCGGTCGATCAGCGCACGATCACGAAGCGCTACACCGACCGCGTCATCGATTTCATGACGAAGAGCCGCGACAAGCCCTTCTTCGTCTACCTGCCGCACACCTTCCCGCACTGGCCCTTCTTCGCGAGCGAGCGCTTTCACGGCAAGTCAGCGAATGACGGCTTCGGCGACACGGTCGAGGAGCTCGACTGGTCGACGGGCGAGATTCTCGCGGCGATCAAGAAGCTCGGCATCGACGAGAACACGCTCGTGATCTTCACCTCCGACAACGGCGCGAACCCGAATCGTGGCGGCAGCAATCTGCCTCTTCGAGGACGCAAGGGGACGACGCTCGAGGGTGGGCAACGCGTGCCGTTCATCGTGCGCTGGCCGGGCAAGGTTCCGGCCGGCAAGGAGTGTGACGAGCTCGCGGTGACATTCGATCTCCTCCCGACCTTCGCCAAGCTCGCAGGGGGCGAAGCTCCGAAGGACCGCAAGATCGACGGCAAGGACATCCGCCCGCTCCTCCTCGGCACGGAAGGCGCGAAGACCCCGCACGAAGCGTTCTTCTACTACTTCCGCGACCGACTGCAGGCCGTGCGATCGGGGAAATGGAAGCTGCACGTCGAGGGAGAGACTCCGGGTCGCGGCCGCTTGCCGAAAGGCGCGAAGCCCCCGGCGCGCCTCTTCGATCTCAGCGGCGACATTCGCGAGGAGAAGGACGTCGCCGGCGCGCACCCCGATGTCGTCAAAAAACTCGAGACGTTCGCCGCCGCCGCTCGCGCGGACCTCGGCCACGGGAAGCAGAAGGGCTCGGGTCAAAGGCCCGCAGCACTCGTCGATGAAGCAAAGCCTCTCGTCAAAGACCCCGAGCCGAAGCCGGTCTTCAAGACAAAGGCCGACCTCGACACGACGGCGAACCTCGACAGGAAGGCCAACGGCGATGAGAGTCTCCCCAACTTCGTCCTGATCTTCACGGACGACCAAGGCTATCAAGATGTCGGCTGCTACGGCTCGCCGAAGATCAAGACGCCCCACCTCGACCGTATGGCTGCCGAAGGCATGCGCTTCAAAAGCTTCTACTCGGCCTCGCCGGTCTGCTCCGCTTCACGCGCGGCGTTGATGACGGGCTCGTATCCGCTGCGCGTCGGCATCACGGGCGTGCTCTTCCCTCGCAACAAGAACGGGCTCAACCCGAAGGAGTGGACGACGGCCGAAGTGCTCAAGCAGAAGGGCTACGCGACGGCGTGCGTCGGCAAGTGGCACCTCGGGCATCACCCCGAGTTCCTCCCGACGAGTCAGGGATTCGATTCGTACTACGGCATTCCGTACTCGAACGACATGAAGATCCAGCGCGACGGCAAGTCGGGCCCGCCGATTCTTCGGGACGAGAAGATCGTCGAGCATCCGGCGAACCAGGCCCTTCTGACCAAGCGATACACCGAGGAGTCGATCGCGTTCATTCGAAAGAACAAGGGCCGACCGTTCTTCCTCTACCTGCCGCACACGATGCCGCACGTGCCGCTCTTCGTTTCGGAGAAGTTCCGCGGCAAGTCCGCGCGCGGGATCTACGGCGACACGATCGAGGAGATCGACTGGTCGGTCGGCGAGATCCTCAAGACGCTGCGCGAGCTCGATCTCGACAAGAAGACGCTCGTCATCTTCACGTCCGACAACGGACCGTGGCTCGGCAAGAAGGATCGAGGCGGCAGCGCCCTGCCGCTGCGCGGCGGCAAGTTCGGAACCTACGAAGGCGGCATGCGCGTTCCGTGTATCGCTCGGTGGCCCGGACGCATCCCGGCGGGGTCACTGACGAAGGAGGTCGCCGCGACGATCGACATCCTCCCCACCTTCGCGAAGCTCGCCGG
>CAYZGY010001015.1:2538-2959 GCA_964478085.1 uncultured Planctomycetia bacterium | reverse complement strand
CACGATACGATCGGGCGTCGCGACCTGGTCGACCGACTTCATGCGAGCGGGCTGACTGCTGTCCAGTCTCTCCGGCTGGTGGACGCCACCTGGGCCGTGAATTTCCATGGTCCCCTCCCTGACGCGCCCGGCGGCGCGGCAAGATTCAGAAATCGTGTTAGGAAAAGCGGTTCTGAGCACAGAGCGGTGTATTCAGCGAGACCCGATACTCGATCTGGGGGTCTCCGAACAAGTTCACACGCTCTGTATGCAATTCTTATCGGCAACCGCCCGAGGGAACTTGACCCCTCCTTCGATATTTTTCGAGAACCATCGAAAAGCTTACGGCCCTGCCGGCCCCTCTCCGTGGTGCTCCGGGAGGATCCCCCACCGCAATCCGCGGTGCCGGCCCGACTTGCGGCAGAAAAAAGCGGGCGGCGGG
>CAYZGY010001015.1:0-2528 GCA_964478085.1 uncultured Planctomycetia bacterium | reverse complement strand
CCGGATGATGGAGAGTCGTGGCGGGGAGGAGAACCCCCCCCAAGCCGGGGGCCCGGCCCGCCTTGGGCCATAAAAACGCGGGCGGCGGCGTATTTTCTCGCCCGCCGCCCGCTCTCGAGCGACCCGGAAATCAACATTTCCGGAAGTTCACTGTATTTTTCACACTCCGCGGAACGCTACTCCGCGATCTGCAGGCGCACCTCGACGCGGTCCCCCGCGAAGACCTGCACCTCCTCCTGGGCTCCGGGCTTGCCGAAGCGGTGAGCGCGAATCGTGTAGACGCCCGGATTCACCTTCTGGAAGTGGAAGTTGCCGGACGCGTCGCTCGAGCGCGTGTCGTTCTTGGCGCCACGGCCCTTGCCGACGAGGTAGATCGGCATGCCCTTGAGCGGCTCGTTGTTGCCGTCGACGATCGAGCCGACGATCTCGCCCGGAGCCTCGAGCTCGACGACGAGGTTCTGGCTCTTCGCGCCGACGCGCGGGTCGACACCGCTGACACGCTCGGTCGCGTAGCTACCGTGCGAGACGTCGAGGGAGATCACCTGATCCTTGAGGCCCGAGATCTGGAACGAGCCGTCGGGGCTCGTGATGACCTGCGGGGTCGCCTTGCCGGGCTGGAACGCGCGAGCGCCCTGGATCACGCGGACCTTCGCGCCCGCGATCGCCTGGTTCGTGCCGGCCTCGACGACGACGCCCGAGACGTTGCCGCCCTCGGCGAGCTGAATCTCGCCGACGTCGACGATCTCGCCGGCGGCGATCTCGACGTTGTCGATCGTCACGGCCGAGAACTTGAGCGAGCGGACGAACAGCGAGTAGACGCCGTTCGGAATGCCGCGGTACTCGAACTTGCCGTCGGGCGGGTTGAAAGTCTTCGCGCGCAGCTTGGCCTTGCCCTTTTGCGCGACGTTCTTCGGCTGCGGCTGCACCGTGAACGAGTCCATCGGATCGCCGTTCGGATCGAGGACGACACCGACGATCGAGCCGAGAGGCTTGAGGATGACCTCGAGGTTCTCGGTGCCGACTGCGACGTCCTTCTGCGCGAACTCGCCGTAGTCGGCGTGCGTGATCTCGAGCTCGACCACGTCCTTCGCGACGATGTCGTTGAACTCGAAGTAGCCCTTGCCGTCGGAGACCTTACGGCGCTGCTGGAAGTTCTCTCCCAGGTCGAGCACGGTGATCTGCGCGCTCTGGACGGGGTTGCCGTCGGGGTCGGTGACGGTGCCCGAGAGGAAGCCGCCCTTCTCGAGGACGATCTTGACGCCGGTCGTCTGGAACGACTCCTGCACCGCGATGCCCTTCTGCTCGGTGTCGACGAAGCCCTTCGACTTGGCGATGAAGTCGTAGTTGCCGGCCTTGAGTCCGCGGACGAGGAAGTTACCGCTCGGATCGGACTGGACGCTCGACCCACGGGTCAGGTCCGTGCCGCCCTCGGGGCGCGCTTCGATCCAGACGCCGCCGAGAGGACGACCTTCCGTGTCGACGATCGAGCCCTTGACCTCACCACCGAGCGCCAGGCGAATCTTGCCGATGTCGGCGCTCGTGCCGGAGGTCAGCGCGAAGTCCGCGCTGTAGGTCTCGAGGTAAGCATTGAGCTTGACGCGGACGCGGAGCGCCTCGCCCGGCTCGACGTTGTCGATCGCGAAGCGACCGTCACTCTCCGTCTGGCCGTTGCCCAGGACGCGCATCGTCGCCGAAGCACTCTCGGAAGGACGCACCTCGATGTGCGCACCCGGAAGCGGACGATCGTTCGAGTCGACGACGATCCCTTCGACCATTGCCGTCGCCTGGAGCTCGAAGTTCTCCTCGTACTCCTTGTTGCGGCGAACAGTGACCTGACGCTTGTCACGAGCATAGCCGTCAGCACGGACGTAGACATTGATCGGACGACGCGTGCTGCCGAGACCACTGAGGATGAACTCGCCGTTCGTGTCGGTCGTCGCTTCCTTGCGCAGGTTCGCGAGGTCGCTTCCCGAAAGCTGGGCGCCGGGGATCGGCTGGCCCGTCTCCGAGTCGATGACGCGACCACGGACGATCGCACCGTACTGGAGGCGGATCTCGATCGGATCACCGTTCGGACGCACGTCCTTCTTCTGCAGCGACTCGTAGTCGTCGTGGAAGACGAGGAGCATGTAGCGCGCGTCGACGAGCGTGTCGAACTTGAAGTAGCCTCCCGAATCGGTGACGGGATCGTTCTCCTTCATCTCGATGCGGATCTGATCACGCGGACGGTTGGCGCCGAGGCCGACGGCGTTCGCGCGGATGCGCGCGCCCTCGATCGGCTTGTCGTCCGGTCCCCGGACGTAGCCCTCGATGACCATGCCGGCCTTGAGCGTGTAGTTCTTGTCGGGGTTCTTGCCCGTCTGGACCCGCAACTTGAGCTCCTGGTGCTCCTGGAACATCGGGGCGATGACGAGAAAGTTGTAGAGACCGGCGCCGAGCGCCTCGAGCGAGTAGCGTCCGTCGGCTCCCGTCGTGAACTCCACGACCGGGGGACGAGCCTTCGAGAGGATGATCACGAAGAGACCGGC
>CAYZGY010001014.1:0-2964 GCA_964478085.1 uncultured Planctomycetia bacterium | reverse complement strand
ATCGGGTTTATCGCGCCGTTCGTCAACGGTTCCATTTAAGAACGTCGATTCACGGGCATAGCGCCGGCGACCCGCTGAACGGTGGCTCGAGCGCGACCGATTGCTGGAAGAGGAATCGCAGCAGAAAGACGGGGTCGGAGACGTCGAACTGGGTGTCGTTGTTGACGTCGAGCGCTTCGCGGCAGGTCGGATTGGTGTCGACGCCGACGAAGAGCTCATTGAGCATCGCGACACCGTCGGAGATGTCGAGGCGGAAGTCGGCGTTGGCGTCGCCGCGGGCCCACACGTCACTCGCTCGCTCGTAGAAGAAGCCTTCCTCGACCGTCACACAACCGGTCGACGTGCACAGCTCGACGCTCGCCCAACCCTCCGTGCGACACGGTGGGGCGATCACGGACAGTGTCGTCTCCTCGAGGCGCTCGAACTCGGCCTCCGAGTTGCAAACGGTGACGGTCATGCCCTCGTCTTCGAGACCCTGTGCGACGATGAGGAACTCCGAGCCCGGCTCACCGCGATCGAACTGGATCTCGTCGATCGTCGGCCCGGTCTGCTCGGTGATCTGGACGGACTCGCTCGGAACCGAGAGCTCGATCAGCGATCCGTTGGGCGACACGAGATGGGTCTGCAGGCGCACGCGAAAGGTCCGTGAGAAGAAACGGATCGTCGTCGAGCGCGGCAAAGTCGTCGGGATGGTGTAGTGGAGCTTGGCGAGCTCGATGCCGTCGTCCGGCGTAACCGGGCGTGGACCACTTCCCGTCATCGGTCCGACGAACACACCGGTGGCGTAGCCGGTACTCGTCGCGACCCCGCCGTGAAACATCGTTCCCGGACGCAGACCGTCACCGACGCTGACGCTGTCAATACGCAGGTAGCGCGGATCGGTGTCGACCATCACGACGCCCGCCGCAAAGGACGCGTCGGCGTCGCAGACGACGCTCAACACACCGGTCGATCCGATGAAAGGCCCTCGGTCGAACTCGAAGCGCAACCGCGCTTCGGGAACGGTATCGAGCACAGGTTGCCGCGGACGCGGCAAGACTTCGCCCGATCGCAGCTGAGCACGAAACCAAAGCGAAGAATCGGAGCTCCTGCGACCGCGAAGGTCGATCGCGATCACGTTGGTTCCCTCCACGAGCGACTCCGCGCAGAGAACGACGTCCTCGAGCTCGCCGCCAGAATGCGTCCGCGTCGCGAGCTGCGAGGCGGAGATCGAGTATCCCGACGTGCCGATGTTTCGACGACCGACCTCGAAGCCGTTGATGTACGCAACGAACGCGTCGTTGTAGTCGATCTGCAGAATCAAGATCTCGTGATCACCGGGGCGGTCGATCTCGAACTCCGTTCGCGCGACGAGGCGGCTCCCCGAAATGCCGAGACCTTCGACGATCGTGCCGAGCTCGTCACTGCCGCGTCCGATCCCGTTCGAGCCGGTCGACCAGAATCCGACGTTTCCTTCGGGTTGGTGCCAATTCGCCGGCGGCGGAAACGTCGAGGCGTAATAGCGCCAAACGGCATCGACCTCGAGAATCGTGTCGCCGAAGCGATAACCACAACCGAGCGAATCGTCCGTCAAATCGATTCCGTCACGGGTGTTCGGCGCAGGAGGCAGCCGATTCGTCGCCAGTCCCTCGAGCAGCTCCGAAACATCGTCGAGGTCGACTCGACCGTCGTCGTCGATGTCGTAGGCGTCGGAGCAGGCGAGCACTTCCGCACGAGCGAGCTGCTCGAACATGCGCATCGCGTCGCGCATGTCCACCCTTCCGTCGGGACCGAAGACATCTCCGCGGCGAAAAGTCACCGAGTCGAGGATCTCGTCATCGACGAGACAGTGCGGCTGCGGCACTCGTTCACTCGTCAGGTGGATCGGCGCAGGGGCGACCTCCTCACAGGTGTAGTAGCTTCGGTCGTCGAGACCCCAACAGATCCCCTCGCTCTTCGGCTCGGAAGAGTTCGCGTTCGGGAGGAACCGTCGGGTCTTCGAGAAGATGCTCTCGAAGGGCTCGTCCTCGTCACGCACGTAGAGCTGGACAGCGGGGAAGCTACGAACGATAAGTCGCGTAGCGTCCTCGGATAGATCCGCGGCCGTCACTTCGCCGCTCGCCAAGAAATTCCCGAGTCGAACGAGCGTCTGGGTCGGACCGGGGTCGTTGAACGGCATGCGGTAGACCGACGCCGTCCCGCTCGTTTTCGTCATCAGGTAGATCGATCCCGTCTCGGGATGAACGATCATCGCCTCGCAGTTGTGGTTCGAGTCGGGATAACGAAACGGGATGCGCTCCGCCGGCTCGCTCGTGATTCGCTGGCCGGCGTTGAGATTCGGCAGCTCGGGCTCGGGGAAACGCCAGATCGCGAGATCGGTGCGGTCCTTGTTGTTGTTGCCCGTGTCGGCGATGTAGAGGTACTTCCGCCCCGGGACCGGACCCGGCCCGATCGCGATGTCTTCCCAGTCCTCGTTCGACGAGCCGGACACCGTCACGTCGGCGATGACCTGCCCGGTGTGGCGAATCGCGAAGATGTGATTCGAGTTGTCCGAGTCGTTGTGGACCCACAGATGCTCCGGGGTTCCCGTCACCGGGATCATTCCGGAGACCTCCTTGAGCCGCGAGTCGTTCATCAGCCCGACGCGCACGGGCGTCCCGTACTCTTGCGCGACGCTCTCCCCGCAGATCGCGAGAGACAGGCTCACGCCGACGAGAAAAAGCACGAACACGAGACCGCTGTCCGAGCGACCCGCACGCGGACGATGAATTCCTGACGAAGAAATAAGCACTCCTCTCAAAACCCTCCCGCACCTATTGTCCGAATCCCGCACGCATCGGGCTACCCGTTTTTTGGGTCTTTGGGGGAGATTGGCACGGCGGTGGAAGAGTTCGGACGGTGGAGGAACTCGGACACTGATGGCGATGGCTGCGTCGAAGATGATCGGATGTGGAGATGACGCCACGTCGCGGCGACCCGCCGCGA
>CAYZGY010001013.1:1471-2968 GCA_964478085.1 uncultured Planctomycetia bacterium | reverse complement strand
TGGGACGCTCACGGGAACCGTGGCGGCCTCATCGTGAATCATCGGAGCAACGCCGCGCGAACCGATCGCGCTATGACCGCGCTCATCCTCGACCTCAAAGCCCGCGGTCTGCTCGACGAGACGCTCGTCGTGTGGGCGACGGAGTTTGGTCGTACGCCTTTCGAGGAAGCTCAGCGGGAAGCGAGGATCGGTCGCGGTCACCATCACTACGGATTCACGATGTGGCTCGCCGGAGGTGGGATCAAGCGAGGCTTCAGCTTCGGTGCGACGGACGAGCTCGGATTCCACGCGGAAAAGGATCGGGTCTCACACTACGATCTCCACGCGACGATTCTCCACCTGCTCGGGATCGATCACGAGCGCCTGACGCACCGGCACAACGGTCGCGATTTCCGCCTTACGGACGTTCACGGACGCGTCGTGCACGAGTTGCTGGCGTGATCGGGCTGCTGGCTCGAGCAGGTCGGGAACGATCAGTCCTCGAGCAGGGCGATACGGCCGACTTCGGATTCGAGCCACGCCTGGGCGAAGCGCGAATTACCGTGAGGCGCTCCACCCGCTACGCGGCGCGGATCCGGTCTCCCAGGAGCCCGATGCGCTTCGGCGTTCGAATCCGTCTGTACTCGAGATCATTCGGGAGAGCGCCGCCCCCAGCTCGCCGTGATCCGGGTCGTCCGGTGGCACGTCGAGGTCTTCCCGAGGCGGTTGCGTGGTGAGGAGGTTCTCGAGACCCATCCAGAGATTCTCGCGAGCACGCCGCGATCTCGTAAGATTCCAGAGATCGGCGACGTTCTCGGGTCAGCTCACGACGAACGAACGCAGGATCTCCGTCCACGCTGGCGCGGCCGAGCTCGGGTCGCCCTCGGCGAGCTTCGCGTAGGTGCGAATCACACGGCTCTCGTTGCGTTCGAGCAGCTCCTCGAGAGCTTGGCGCCGCTGCTCGACGTTCCCTTCGATTATCTGTCGAACGAGCTCGCTCTCGACCGATTCCCGATGCCACGCGATCGCGACCGAGTAGACGGTCAAGGGAAGCGCGACGGTGAGGAGTCCAGCGACGATTCGTTTCTGCCAGCGTATGTGATGAGCCTAACGACTCCTCAGGGCTTTAGCTCGTACGGATCTCCGAGGCGTTTCATCTCCGCTTCGAGGAGCCTCTCGAGCTCGTCGCGCTTGGTCGCGTGCTTCGGAGACTCGGCGAGGTCGATCTGTTCGGCCGTCGGAGTGATTCCGAGGAGCTTCGTCAGCGCGTCCGTGCGGTGCTCGGCGAGGAGCTCATGGGGGTTCTTGCGCAGATCGAAGAGTTGGGTCTCTCGGACCTTACCGTCGAGGACGTCGTAGCGGATCAGCTTCCACCCATCTGTCTTCACCGCTCGCATGCCGGGCTTGGTTCCGCCGGAGTACGTGCCGTAGAGAATGTCGCGGATGCGCGGCTTCTCACCTTCGAGGACGGAGCGGAAGCTCTTGCCTTCGACCGTAGAAGGGATCACGATGCTCGCG
>CAYZGY010001013.1:0-1461 GCA_964478085.1 uncultured Planctomycetia bacterium | reverse complement strand
CAGCACGTCGAGAAGGTAGATGTAACCCGACGCACGACTGCCCGAGCGAATTCTCGGGCCGCGGACGATGAACGGAACGCGCCACGTGTGCTCGTAGAGGTTCTGCTTTCCGAGGAGGCCGTGCCGACCGACGGCGATTCCGTGATCCGCGGTGTAGACGACGTAGGTGTTCTCGAGCTCGCCCGACTTTCGCAGCATCTCGACGACGCGACCGACCTGACGGTCGATGTTCTCGATGCACGCATACTCGCGACCTAGCTCGTTGCGCACGGTCGGCGGATCGCGCCTCTTGCCGACGCCTTGCACCTTCTCCTCGTCACGCAGACCCGGATGGCCGTGATGGAAGGGATGGGCCGGCAGATAGTTGATCGGTAGCGGAGGAGCCTTCGGATTCGCCACGTCGAGATTGCCACGATTGTTCGCGCCGTACTTTTTCGCGAGCTCTTCGGTCGCGTGGCGCGGATCGTGTGGGTGCGAGAAGCCGAAGTAGATCAGGAAGGGGCGCTTCTCGCCCTTCGCCTTGCGACTTTCGAGGAACTCGACCACCTGGTCGCCGTGCCACTCGCTGCCGCCGGGCTCGGTGCCGCTACGTTTCGTCGCGATGCGACTCGTCTCGAAGAGGTCGTTCGCCGCGTTGAAGCTGTTGCCGCGTTTGCAGGTGCGCATCGTGTCGTAGCCCGCCCGACGGAACACGGCGGGGAGGCTCTCCTTCGCCGCAGCCGCATGAGCGGCGTTCGGCTTTTTCCTGTCCTTGCGACGAACCCTCTTGTCCTTGAATCCCGGAATGCGCCAGACCGTCCGCCCCGTCATGATCATCGTGCGCGAGGGGCGACACACAGCGCCACTCCAGGAGCCCATGTGATGCGCGTCGTCGAACACCATGCCCTCGGCGGCGAGTCGATCGAGGTGCGGAGTTTCACAGACCTTGTTTCCGTAGGCGCTCAAGGTCTCGGGCGACTGGTCGTCCGCGAGGATGAAGAGGAAGTTCGGCTTCTTGTGTTCCGCGCGGATGCTCGAGGCAGTCGCGAGCGGCAGGAGCGTCGCGCAGAGCGCGAAAAGCATCGATCGAAGCATGGGGCTCACTTTCTTCCAGCCTCTTCGAGCCCTGCTCGTTCAAGAAACGAGAGGATCTCGAAGATCTCGTCTTTGGTGAATCGATCGAGGAGAGCCTTCGGCATCATCGACTTTTCCGTATCGACCGTCTGGACAACTTGCGCCTTCTCGAGGACGAGTGGCTTGTCCGATTCGGGGGTGTCGAGCACGGAAACGGTCTTCTTGTCCTCCGCGGTGACGATGCCCGTGATGGTTCGCCCCGTCGCGGTGATGAAGATCTTGACCGCGTACTTCGGGTCGATGCGATGGGACGGCTCGATGATCTCTTGAAGGACGGCCCTGCGGTCACCCTTCAGCCGCTCGAAGACCTGCGCGAGATCGGGTCCGACGAGTCCGCCTTCGCACCTC
>CAYZGY010001012.1:0-2971 GCA_964478085.1 uncultured Planctomycetia bacterium | reverse complement strand
ATCGTTCCGCTCGTCCGTGTTCCAGCGACGCAGTACGAGTATCTCTCGCGCGTTCTCGACATGGGCGCGATGGGCGCGATGATCCCGATGGTCGAGTCGGCCGACGAAGCGAAGTTCATCGCCTCTTCGACACTCTACCCGCCCGCAGGCCGACGCGGCTCGGCCTTCGGCATGGCGCACGACGACTACACGGGCGGCGACATCGTCGAGAAGCAGAAATCGGCGAACGCCGAGCGGCTCATCCTCGCCCAGATCGAGACGGCCAAGGGTCTCGACGCCGTCGACGAGATCGCGGCGGTCGACGGGATCGACGTCCTATGGGTCGGCCAGACCGACCTCTCGAGCTCGATGGGCATTCCGGGTCAGTTCGAAAGCGCCGAGTTCGGAGCGGCTCTCGACAAGGTCGCCGCGGCCGCCGAGAAGCACGGCAAGACCGCGGGCTACATGGCGATGAGCATCGAGGAGGCAAAGTCGCTCCGCGCGCGTGGGTTCCGTGCCATCTCGTACGCCGGCGATCTCTACATCTATCAGACCGCCCTTCGCGACACGCTCGCGACGCTGAAAGAGACTCTCTGAAGCTCACTCACGACTTCCGAACAGCGCTCACGAGCATCCCGAGCGCCTCGTTCTCATTCGAACGACCTCGCACCTTCGTGTCGTTCCAGCTGACGATGAGATCGAGACTCGGAATCACGACCATCGCACGCAGGCCACCGTGCCCGAACGCGCCGAAGGTATCGTGCGGCGCGTCCTTCCAGTGACGCGCGCCGTCGCGAGTCGAGGCTCGACGCGAGCAGCAGCCTCGTCGAGACGGGCGATCTTCCTCGTCTCGAGCGCGTGAAAGAGAAAGTGCGAGTAGAACGGCTTCGCGGCCGACGCGACGTCCCCGCGCTTCTCGGTGTTCCCCCAGGAGAAGACGAGGTAGCCGCGTCGCACGACGCAACCACGCCCGCCGACGGAGCGCGCGAAAGCCTCGAGCTTCACCGGATCGAGCGCGACAGCTTCCGGCTCGCGCTTCGTCCAGGTCTTGCCAGGCCATTCGAGCTTCGCACGAGCCTTCACCAAATCCTGGGCAGGAAGCTGTGCCCCGAAACCCTGCAGCACCACGACCAGTGCGACCAGCCACGTCGAGACACCCCAACGGTGGCACCGAACTTCTCTCATGATTCTCGTCGAGCTCCGTTTCGACCAGGTACGCGCTCATTGTCGCCCAGCTCCCGGTCAAGGACACGCGCGCTGTTGCCGATAAAGAGGAAAACCCCTCGAGTGAACGACATGTGCACGACGCGAATTCTCCCCCTCTCGGCGGTCCTCGTCCTCGCTGGCATGACGTCGACGAGCTGCTCCTTTTCGCGCTACCGCGACAACTACAAGTTCGAGAAGCCGACGGTCGCCGTCGTCGCGTTCGAGAATCGCGCACGTCCACCGCACGGCTGGACGCTCGGAGAAGGTGTCGCCGACCTGCTCGCCCACGCGCTCTTCGAGACGGGACGTTTCCGAGTTCTCGAACGTGAGAACGTCGACGATGTTCTGATCGAGCAGGAATTCCAGGCGCAGGGACGCACGCGCCGTGAAGGCCGCATCCCGCCCAACCGACTGAAGAACGCTCGCTACCTCGTGCGCGGAACGATCACGGAGTTCGCGCACATCTCGCAGGAAGGATTCGACGTCGGGGTCGGGTCATTTCGCTTCGGCAGCGGCGGCGAGCATGCCGTCGTCAGCGTCATCCTGAAGCTCGTCGATGTCGAGTCGGCCGAGATCCTCTTCTCGAAGACCGTCAACGGAAACATTTACGCGGGAGTGATGGACGCCGGGATCTACGACAACATGTCCTTCGGTGGGCAGCACTTCTTCCAGACACCGCTCGGCGAAGCTCTCTCGGCAGCGCTCGAGGAGGCCGTCAGCACGATCGACGAGACGATCGGCCGCACGACGTGGCAACCACTCATCGCGAACGTCAGCTCGCAGCGGATCGTCATCACGGGTGGAGCGGTACGGCGACTCGAAATCGGCTCGCGTTGGCAGGTTCGAGGTGCGTCGACGCCGATCTACGATCCCGAGTCGGGCGACCTGCTCGGTCAGGAGCCCGGCACAGAGGTCGGCCGGCTCGTCATCGTCGACGTGCAGGAGAAGTATGCCATCGCACGTCCGACGACGGGCAGCGGATTCGAGCGTGGCCAGAGGCTCTTTCGTCTCGAAGCCCCCCGCACAGCCTCGAACTCCGGTGAACCGCCGAAGTGAGCCGGCTCAGGGCTCGATGACCGTCGGAATCACGCGCAAGGCGGATAGCTCGCGCAGTCGAGATCGTCCTCGCTCGGATCCCCCCCGCAATCACCGTCGCCGGGTGCACCCGGCGGACGCGGCGCGACACCGCCCGTGAAGAGAAAACCGAGAATCGACACAGCGTCGGTCAGCTCGACCGCACCATTGTCGTCGACGTCGGCCGCGTCGAGGCAACCGGGCGCCTGCTGCCCGAGGAAGAGGAAGCCGAGAATGCCGACCGCGTCCGTCAGATCGAGCACGTCGTTCGCGTCGGTGTCCCCGCGTTGGAATCGCGGGGCGGGTGGGTCGACCGGCCCCAACGCGCCGTCGAAGTGAATGCGTGCGACGAAGTCTGTGCCGTCCGAGCCGACTTGAATCGCGTCGAGACCGAATCGCTCGAGGCGTCCGCTGCCGTCCGCGTCGATCGCGAAGTCGATGCGATCGCCGCTGTCGACCTCGACCTCGACCGAGTAGATGTGCTCCTCACCGTTCGTCGCCTGCGACCAAACCTCGACGCCTTCGACGAGGATTCGCCCGACCGTCCCGTCGCCGTTCTCGCTGATATTGCGAAGTCGTCCCTCGATGCGCACGGTCCCCGCGACCGAGCTCGTCCAGCGGCGCATCGCCCACTGGATCTCGCGGTTCGGCCCACCGCCGTTCGCCGCCGGGTGCCCGCCGGCACACGCGATCTGCGTCCAGGGCCCTCGAC
>CAYZGY010001011.1:0-2976 GCA_964478085.1 uncultured Planctomycetia bacterium | reverse complement strand
ATCTCCGCGTCGACCCGGAGGAACCGGATCGACGCTACGCTCGAGCTCGCTTTTGGGGACTGGGAGGGCAGAGTTCCTGGTAGCCGATTTGAAAGATCTTCCAATGTCACAAGACCCCATCGACTTCGAGACCCCTCGAGAAGGCGAGACCTTCGACGAAACGGACATCGCCTTCCGTGCGTACCTCGCGAGCCTCAGCGACGATCATCTGCGCGAGTACGACCCGAGCTGGAGTGACGACGAGGTCAAGGAGTGGAACGGCAACTTCCGCTCCGACGACGCCCTGATGCTCGTCTGCTGCGAGCGTGACATCGAGATCGACGAGTTCCGCCGCGTGCTCGAGGAGCACCTCGTCCTACGCGGTCTCGCGAAAGAGTAGAAGCCCGATCTACCGAGTGCCCGAGCGGATACACCAGAGGTGTGACGCCGTCCGGATGAAGATCGACTTCCCGCTGGGCGCGGGTGACGCGAGCGAACGTTCTTCGAGGTCGTTTCGCGCGATTTCCTCGAACTCGGTCGACGCGCGAATGACGACGCCGACGCCCTCTTCGCTCTGGAAGTAGATCTTCCCGTTCGCGACGAACGGAGACGCGGAGTAGGCTCCACCGAGTCGCTTTCGCCAGTGCTGCTTGCCGGTCTTCGCGTCGAGACACGTCGCGATGCCCTTGTCGCTGACCATGAAGAGCTCATCCCCGACGAGCACGACCGACGGAGTGTGCGGTGCGCTGCGCTTCATCGACCACGTCACGTGAGTCTTCGTCACGTCGTCCTTTCCTCCGGGTCGCACTGCGAGGATCGACGCCTGGTCGAAGCTCGACGAGAAGTAGATGTTTCCGTGGCCGAAGACGGGGCGAGGCACGACCGAGTAGCCCCCGTGCCAAACCCGCCAAGTCTCACGCCCTGTGGCGATGTCGTAGCTCGACGCCCAATTCGCTCCTGGAAGGAAGACCTCCTTCCCGATGACGAGCGGGGTGCAGAACGCGAACTTCTTGCCCGTGCTCTCCGCACGCGGGGTCTTCCAGCGGATCTTTCCCGTCTTCGCGTCGATCGCGACGACGAACGGCGACTTCGCGCCGTCGCAGCTGAAGATCAGAAGACCGTCGACGAGCGTCGGCGACCCGCCACTCCCGTGAACCGGCTTGTACTCGAGCTCCGTATTCTTCCAGACGATCTTGCCGTCCGTGTCGAGACAAGCCGTGCCGTTGGTACCGAAGTGCACCCAGACGTGCTTGCCGTCCGAGATCGGTGTCGGGCTCGCGTGCGAGTTCTTGCCGTGGATCCGGCCGGATCGCTTCGGGTCCTGCTGAAAGACCTCGACGTCCCAGATGGATTTACCGCTCTTCGCATCGAACGCGAAGACTCGCAGCGACGGACCGGCCTTCGGGTCCTTCGGATCGGGAACAGCCGTCGTCAAATAGACGCGTCCCTTCGAGACGATCGGGCTCGACCAGCCGCCACCGTCGACCGCGACCTTCCACGCGACGTTCTTCTTCGTTCCCCACTTCGTCGCGAGGCCCTTCGCCTTCGAGTGTCCCTGTGCTGACGGTCCGCGGAACTGCGCCCAATCCTCGGCGCTCACGACCGAAACCACGAGAAGTGACAGGCAAAACGGAACAACGAAGACATCGACGCAAACGCGCCGTCGAGAGATCAGCTTCGGCATGGAATTCCTGAACGTCCGGAGTTTTCGATATTGTCTGGTCTACCCGCTAGGCCATCAAGCCGGCGATCGGATCGGCGTGGTAGATCGCGTACGGCCGCTCGAGCGGGTCGCGCCAGTGAGCATCGTGAGGGATGCCGAGCGCGTCGTACATGGTCGCGGCCAAGTTTTCGGGTTTCTGAGGGTCGGTCGCCGGCTGCCCGCCCTGACTGTCGCTCGAGCCGATCACGGCTCCGCCGCGCACACCACCACCGGCGAGCAGCACGCTCTGGACGGCGCCCCAGTGATCACGCCCTGCGAGCTTCGCCTTCGGGATCTTGAAGATTCGCGGCGTGCGACCGAACTCGCCGGCGACGACGACGAGCGTGTCGTCGAGAAGCCCGCGCTCGCCGAGATCGTCGAAGAGCGCCGAGAGCGCCTTATCGAACGCGGGAAAGAGGAAGTTCTTGAGATTCGGGAACGCCGCTTGGTGTGTGTCCCAAGTCTCGTTGTTTCCGAGATTGACTTGAATCAGGCGGACGCCCTCCTCGACGAGGCGACGCGCCATCAGGAGCGACCAACCGAACTGGTTCTTGCCGTAGCGCTCTTGGATCTTCGCGGGAGCGTTGCAAACGTCGAACGCCTTCTGCACGCGATCGTTTGCGAGCAGCGCGATCGCCTGCTCACGTTGACGATTCATCGCGCGGACCTGGGCAAAGTCCTCGAGCTGCTTCTGCTGACCGCGAATCGTCTCGAGGAGACCGAGACGTCCCTTCACGCGCGAAAGATCGAGTCCGACGGGGAGCGTCAAGTTCGGCGCACGAAAAACGGGCTTCGTGGTATGAGAAAACGCGCCCTTCTCGTGATGGAAGCAATCGGGGCATGCACCGTAGGATCCGTTGCACTTGGCCGCGGCGTCGACGAGGAACGGATTCCAACGTTCGCCCATCTGCCCACCGAATTGACCGGGGATCACGCGCCCGGTTCGGTGGACGAGGTAGTGCGGAAGGACGACCGACGGAGGCAGCTTGTCCTTCTCCGGAGCTCCACCGTGCTCGACGCAATAACGCGCGATCGACGAGATCGACGGCCAGTCCGATTTCTTCGGACGGCTCGCATCGAAGCCGCGCGGCATCGGTGTTCGCCCCGTGAGCATCACGTGATGCCCTTGCGAGTGCTCGTTGTACGGGTGCGTCAACGAACGCACGAGCGCCCACGTCTCGCTCTGCTTCGCGAGGAGCGGCAAGTGCTCGCAGATCTGCGTGCCCGGCGTTTTGGTCGCGATGGGCTTGAACTCGCCGCGAATCGCCTCGGGACCATCGGGCTTCATGTCGAAG
>CAYZGY010001010.1:0-2986 GCA_964478085.1 uncultured Planctomycetia bacterium | reverse complement strand
AGACCCTTCAGGGTCCGGACAACGTATTTCGACTCGCCGCTGGCCATGAACATTGATGCTCGAGCTGGATCGCGGCCGGAGCGCGGCGCCCC
The DNA here is from genome assembly GCA_964478085.1 of uncultured Planctomycetia bacterium. Taxonomy (GTDB): domain Bacteria; phylum Planctomycetota; class UBA8108; order UBA8108; family UBA8108; genus CAYMLL01. Next base: position 2,894 of record CAYZGY010001010.1, on the reverse strand, counting down.
TCGAGGCCTGCGAGTCGCTGAAGCGGCTCGGACCGACGGCGGGCGCGGAGGAGTGGATCGAGGCCGCGCTGGAGCGCAGCCCGCCCGCTAACAGGATCGCGGGGTCGTGCTGCAGCGCGTAGGACCAGCCGAACACAGGCCCCTCGAGCGTCTCGAGAACGACCGTCGTGCGCACTTCCGTACCCGGCAGCAGCGGCCCGACGAAGCTCGACTCACCGTCGACGTCGTTTCCGAAGACCAGTCCCAGCACGCTCGAGGGGTTGTGCGATCGCCAGGGAGATGGCGCATACGGTGAGCAAGGACGTCGCCGCGCGCTACTCGAAGAGAATCCGTGTCGTGACGATCTTGATCAGCGACACGCCGCGATGCTCGTTCGTGAGCGGTGCGGGAACGTTGGTTATCGGAACTCGTGATATCTTCGTACGCACTTGTAAGCAGGATACTCACGTCGTCCAATAGGAGCCTCTTTCCGCTTCGTAACAAAAGATAGCTGCGCGCCCGCAGGCCCGTCTCGTGTTGGTGGTCGTGGTGGACTGGACCAACTTGCGCGCGCGAATCGGTCGGTCTCCCGGTATGGGTCGGTTCTCCGCATTCCTAGAGAGTCTACGCTCGCGTGGTCGCGAGTGGGATGGCGGCGATCCGTCCGACGCGACGATTCCGAGCGAAGCTCCGCCGCCACGTGCGACGTCGAGCTACCGGATGGAGCAGATCGAGCCGCGCATTCTTCTGAGCGCGGACGCTCTGGCAGCGGCTGCGACCGAGATCGAGTCGGACGACCTGTCCGGCGTCGAGTCTGCCGTCGTCGAGGTCCTCGAGGTCTCGGATTCCGAGGTCGAGATCGCGACCGTCGAGGAGGCTCCGGTCACGATCGACTTCGGCTCGTTCGACTCGTCGGCCGAGGCGATTTCGAGTGACACGCCGCTCTTCGAGCTGGCCGTCGAGGAGACCTCGCCCGAGTGGGTGATCGAGGACTCGGCCGCGTACTCCGACAGCGTCGATTCGGCTGGCTCGGAGCTGACGAGACACGAAAACGATGAGGCCCTGTTCGGATCCTACGAGGCGGGTCTCGTGCTCGAGGCGGAATTCGCGGATGACTCGGCGAGCGCGTCGACTCCGCAGAAGGCCCGCGACGACGGCACGCTCGAGACCGTCGACGTTGATGACAACTCGCAGCCGCGCGGTCCGGCGCAGGTCCTGCTCGGGGATTACACTGGGGCAGCTACGGACAACGACTTACGAGCGACGCAGCTCGTCTTTGTCGATTCAGCCGTCGCGGACCATGAGGGTCTGCTCGACGGTCTGGCTCCCGCACGTCCATCCGCGGACGCCGAAAACGGCGCCGATTTCGAGGTCATCGTCCTCGATTCGTCGCGCGACGGGGTCACCCAGATCACCGAGGCGCTCGCCTCGAGAGATGCGATCGACGCTGTTCACATCCTCTCGCACGGCTCGTCGGGTAGCCTGTCTCTCGGCGACGCGAAGCTGAGCGCGACCAACCTCGTCGCGTACTCGAACGAGCTGCGGTCGTGGGGCGCGGGCCTCGCGGCGGGCGCCGACATCTTGCTCTACGGCTGCCGGGTCGGCGGCGGCAAGTCGGGCGCCGCGTTCGTCGAAGATTTGGCCGAGCTGACGGGGGCCGATGTCGCTGCGTCGGACGACCTCACGGGTGCTGCGGCGCTCGGCGGCGATTGGGACCTCGAGGTCGAGCTCGGTGTGATCGAGAGCCAGGTCCTTACCGTGAGCGAACAGGAGTTCGCCGGTGTTCTTGCCTACGAGGCCACTGCGGCGGAGCTCAACGGAGGAGAACCGATACCCATCGGTGTCGACGAGAACGGTGTCGCGGTCGAGGATCCGGAGCTGGCGCTCGACCTATCTGGCATCATCGACCGCGACTTGACCGTGAAGGTTGGCCCCAAGCCCGAAGCTGCAGATCGACTCCTGGTCGTCGTTACGCAGATCGGCGAGGCTGGAAACACTCGTACGTACGACATCGCGTCGACGAGTGGCCGGCTCGAGGAGCTGGAGGTCGGGAGCGCGGGCCGAAGGATTCAGCTCGAGCTCGAGGTCGGGTTGGATCGGCTCGACGTCGCGACCATGCCCCTTTCCCAGTTCGCGATCGGGCAGGACTGGGACACAACCAATGGCTGGGTCGGCCAAGTCAATTCTGTCGCTGTCTACGCCCCGGTAGACGATGCGGTAAGAGAGCTCTGGGTCGGGCGGGAAGGAGACCCCGACATCGAGCTCACGTTCGGGGCGGGGAAGAGCGTCAAGAGCCTGGTAAAGGCCGAAGACGATTTCACGGGGCAGATCAAGCTGCGCTACCCCGACGTGCCGGCGGGCGTCGATGATCGGCCGACAAGCGTCGTATTCTGGCCGGCGAGTCGAGGCTCGGGGATTCGCGGAATCCAGGAGTTCGACGACTTCACGCGGAACGACATCATCGAGGTGCGAACCGAGGACGGCCGGCAGAAGGCCGTCGTCACGAATGCCGTGGGAGCCGAAGGCAAGCCGTTCGCGCTCGAGACCGGCAAGGACAACGACGTCCTCGTCAGCGGACCCGGAAACCACCAGATTCTCCGAGGGCAAGGCGGCGACGACCAGTACGTCCTGAATCCGGGATGGGGAACGGGGATCAAGATCGAGGAGGATGCCGGAGAATCAGCCGGTCTCGGAGACTTCCTCGACTTCTCCAGGCTTCACGGCGAGAACCGGCGTGACCTGACCGTACACGTCTATCCCTCGACCGCCGCCCAGGAAGGGGAGATGGGTCTGCAGGTTGCGGAAGGCGCAAACAACACCTTGAGCGACGTTGTCTACGTCGAGAAAGTCGTTGGAAGCGCGGGCAAGAACACGTTCCACTTTCACGAGCTCTGGGGTGACCTGACGCCCGCGCT
>CAYZGY010001009.1:2497-2988 GCA_964478085.1 uncultured Planctomycetia bacterium | reverse complement strand
GGAGGATCTGCGTGTCGTTTCCGACCGTGAGCTCGAGACGCTCGCCGCCGTTGTCGAGCTGACCGGTGTACTGACCGGCGACCAAGATGCCCTCGGTGCCGTAGCGCAGCTCGAAGACGCGCGAGTTGTTCACGATGACGACGAACTGGCCTGGCTCGAGTGACGTGACATTGCTCGTGCCGAAGTCGAAGTCGACGCCGGCCGTGAAGCGCACTTGCGACAGTTCGTCAGCTCGAGGAACTCGAAACCAGAGTCGGCGTCGGGGTGGTACATGATCTCGGTGACGCGAAGTGAGGTGAACGCACCCGTCGACTCCAACGATCCGCCCGCGACGAATTCGATCGGATCGGACCAGTGGCTCCAGCGCATCTCCTCGTCACGATGGCGGACGCGTACTCGGTAGCGATGACCCGGAGCGACGACCGCCCTCGGCACGGTGATCGTGTCGACGATCGCGTCAGCGACCGGATCCCACACCACGAACTGCGTCG
>CAYZGY010001009.1:0-2487 GCA_964478085.1 uncultured Planctomycetia bacterium | reverse complement strand
CGGAACGGTGATCGTGTCGACGATGTCCTCGTTCTCAGCTTCGTGTTCCCAGAGGGCCGGAACCTCGTAGACGCGTCGTTCAGTTGCGCTCCACGGGCGATCGGGGTCGGTGATCTCGCCGATACGCCACGCGATGGCCGTGAATTGCGAGTCGTCCTGCGGATCGTCGAAGGGACTTGAGCGGAAGGTCAGAGCATCGATTGGAAAGCCCTCAGGAGCGAGCGACTCGAGCGAAGGCTTGCGCGGAATGCGAGTGCTGTCGTTTTCGAGGCGAGCCAAATTGTCGAGGTGTCGTGCACGCCCTCCCTGGGGAACGGACGGACCCGTGCTGCCGGACCAGCTCACGAACGCGAACCGCTTCATGTCCGCGACCTTGCTTCGCATCGGGCCGAAGTCTTGACGTCCGGTTTGCGCAGGGCCGCTGCGGTAGCGATCGCGATCGGCTTCGGAGAGCTCCTCGACGAACTCGGCGAGGTCGTCGATCATCGTGTGGATGACCTCTTCGGTCCAAACGAGGTCACGGAACTCGCGCAGGTAGTTTCGGTAGGCTTGACGGTACGGTGCCTTCGCGCCGCCTCCGCGCATGATCGCGTCCTTCGTGTAGTCGACTCCGCTGTTCCAGTTCGGACCCCAGCTCGCGTCCGAGTCCCAGGGAAGCGTCCAGAGCCTACCGTAATCCGAGCCGCGGTAGTCCGGCTCGAAGTACCAGGCTCGGTTCTTCGAGTGGCTGTCCGCCGGGCGGAAGTCGTAGTGACGGATGCCTTCGACGACGGCGTGGTAACGATACGCGACAGGGTAGTTCACGTGTGCGTCGAGCCAATCGTTCGGGCGAGTCGGCCGCAGCTGCGATCGAATGTTCTGAAAGTCTCGATCAGTCGTGATCGCGAAGCGCCCTTGATTGCGGCGAAGGTCGTTGCCGTTGAACTGGCCGTCCTTGAGCTTGTAGAGATTACCGTCGGCCATCTGGTGCGCTTCGAGGAAGCGCGGATCGTAGTCCTCGATGCCGACACGCATGCCCCAGAAATCGCCGGAGTACTGTCCGCTGACGTTGTCCGGCGCCTCCTCGGCGCCATCGATGACGCGGAAGTGGAACGTGAAGAACCAGGGAGCGGGCGCGCCGACCATGTTCCAGAGATCGGCGTTCATCGTCTCGGTGAGTCCGAAGTTTCCGACGTCCTTGTTGTCGAACATCTTTCCGGTGTTGAGAGTGCGCCAGCGAGTCGGAAAACGCTCCCCGTACTGGTCGCGTACGCGCAGGTAGTTGCCCTTGCGAAAGCGGATGCGCATCGAGCGTTTGCCGGAGCCGCCGTAACGGTCGTTCGCCTGACGCAGGCGGTAGGTCACGTGGTCGTAGACTTTCCCCTCGTAGACGAACGTGCCGTTCCAATTGAACTTGTCGCGCGCGGGCTCGTTCGACTTCGGAATCTGATTGCCCGAGTACGAGATGCAGTGGGTCATGTCGGGGGCGCGTGTGAGGAGATGGTAGACGGGCACCTTCGACAAGACTTCGGGCGAGTACTCGAATCCGACTCCCTCTCGATTGACCGTCAGACGAGTCGTCATGTAGGGCGGAAGTCCGTCGGACACCAAGACCGCGAAGTTGCGTGAAGGATCGTCACGGTAGGGCACGTCGACGCGCAGCTTCTTGGTGTCGGTCGCATCAATCCGATAGCGAACGAGTGTGCGATGGCCGCGTGGCTCGAGCGTTGCAGTGAACGTGCCGTCGTTGGCGACGGCATCGTCTCCTCGACCATCGTCGCGCATCGCGAACGAAGTCCAGTTTTCGGGATCGACGTAGGCCGGATTGACCTGGCGGTCGGTGTTCGGACGCGAGAGCAGTGTCGACTGGGGATGTGGCAAGAGCGCCGGGACGTACTGACCCGGGAGCACGTCTTGTACCGAAACGTTTACGGACGCGACGCCATCGGGATCCGTCACGCGAGCGGTAATGACGATATTCTCGTCGCTCTTCGGTGCTTCGGGGAAGTGCGCGACCTGACGGATCTGCGGAGGAGCGTTGTCGGAAAGGACAGAGTTCGGCCCGCCGGGCGAAGGCGGCTCGAGAGCGTTCGGGTCTTCGTCCTCGGTGCCCGGAACGAAGATGCGTAGGTCGAAGGAGAAGTCGGCGCTCGTCGTCGTCGCGTTGAGCGCATGGACGGCGATCTGATTCTCGCCTTCCTTCAGGAAGTTCGCCGCGTTCGGAATCTCGACGTCCGTCCAGCGGGCCTCGCGACCACTGCGAGCGCGACTGTCGAAGGCTCGGCCGTCGGCGCGTGTGTTGAAGCCGATGACCTCGAAGCCGTTGATGAAGATGAACGCGCCGTCGTCGACGAAGAGGCCGAGCGTGAGCTTGCGCGGAAGATTACCGTCGGCATCGAGCGCGACGTTCATCTTGCGTCGCAGGTAGACACTCGTGTAGTTCCCGCGCATGTAGTCGAGGAACGTATTGTAGTCGTCGTCACCGAAACCGACGCTCGTCTGCACGGT
>CAYZGY010001008.1:0-3002 GCA_964478085.1 uncultured Planctomycetia bacterium | reverse complement strand
GGACTGGCGCTGGCGCGTCTTCGACCGTGAGGAAGGTCTGAGCTCGCAGTTCGTCACGTGTCTCTTCCAGGATCGCGACGATTACATCTACGCTGCGACAGACGTCGGAGTCTGTCGGTACGACCTTCACCGTTGGGAGATTCTCGAGAACGCCGAAGCGTTCGACGACGGCCCGATTACGCGCATCGTCAGCTCCCACGGGAGCGTCTTCTGCGCGACGGCGACGTCGCTGTGGGCGACCGAGCGTGGTGGGCCGCTCAAGCGACTCTTTCCGAAGCCGGGATCGGGCGCGCGCGACCGGCGCGGGAGGATCTTCGTCGCGTCGGATCCTCGTGGCGGTGTCTACCTCGTGCACGAGCGCCGCGACGGCTCCAAGAAGCACTACTCCGTGACCACGACCGACGTTCAGCCGCTCGAGCACGTTCGGCCTCCCGAGGGACGAGTCCTCGACTACCAGATCGACGAGAGTCGAGTCCATTGGATGTCGACGAGCCAAGGGATGCAGTTCCGCGACATGCGGGAGAACCGTTGGATCGAGCTCGACGGCGACCAAGACTTTGATCTGCCCTTCGCGCATCCGATCTGCTCGCGCTTCCTCGCCTTCGACAAGCCCCGCGAGGCCGCTCCGACGGGAGACAGCGATCACCCCCCGACCGGACGCCGTGTTCTCTGGGGAGTCTTCCATCCGGTCGGTGAGCCGACGTCCTGGGTCGTCGGGAGACTCGAGGGTGAGTCGTGGAGGCAGATGGGGCGACGTATCGAAGATGTCGCGAAAGTCCCCGTCGAGGGAGTCGTCAACGACCGCGACGGCAACCACATCGCGACTTGCGAGGACGGCAGCGTCTTCGTCTTGCCCGCGGCGAGCGGTGGCTGGTTCGAGGTCGGCAGCGCAGAAGATACGGACAGTCGCCTGCTTCAGAGCGGTATCGTCGACTCGGCCGGGCATCTCTGGTTTCTTCGGCGAGCGGGCGGTGTCACGACGTTCGACGGTCAAAGTCGTCGTTGGCAGGCGTTCCCGGGTCTTGGAAATCGTGCGTTTCCAACGGTGCGAACGCTTCTCGAGGCGAAGGACGGAAGTCTCTGGGCCGGCACCGGTAGTGGCGTGATTCGCTACGTGCGCGCCGACGGAACGGCGAACGATCGGTCGAACGATCTCCTCGGCAACTCGTTCTCCTGGTCCGGTTGGCGCCTCGATCGTCACTGGGAGGCGATCCACGACAGCAAGATTACGGCGGTTACGGGGCTTGCCGAGGACACGCGGGGTCACGTCTGGATCTCGAGCGCGGGCGGCTTCGACGGCGCGTATCGCTACGACGGCAGCCGTTGGGTCACACACCGTCCGAAGGGGCTCGGTGACGCGCCCGTTCTTCGAATCGTCAGCGACAAGTTCGACGAGCTCTGGTTCGTCGCCGGGCAGGCGCGGGACGACGACGAGCCGACGGTCTACCACGGATCGAGACTCACGGGTTACGACATTCAACCCGTCGTGATCGACGGCGCGAGCGGTCGTGGGGCGATCGAGGATCTCGTGCGCGTCTCGCAGAAGGAGCTCTGGCTCGCGTCGAGCGACGGACTCTACGAGTGCGCCATCATCCGAGGGCGGATCGTCGTCCAGCGCCGATTCAGCGTCGAGGACGGGCTCAAGAGCAATAAGATTTGGGTGATCGAGCAGGGGCCCCGCGGCGGGCTTTGGTTCTCGTACTCGGGTCCGGACGTGGGCGTCGCGAGAATCAGCGGCGGCGTCATCGATCACTTCGGTGTCAGCGACGGGCTGCCGAACGCGGAAGTGCTCTCGATCACGGCGGACCGCAACGGCCTTTGGTTCGGGACGGGGGCGGGGATCACGCGATTCGACGGCGAGTGCTGGTATTCCGTCAAGGTCGCGTCGGAGACCGAGTCGAGCAATGTCGTCATGCCGATTCTGCCGACCGAGAGCGAATCGGGAAGGAGCGCAGTCTTCGTCGGAACGCTCGTCCAGGGAGTTTATCGTTTCGAGCTCGACGACGTGCGCAGGCCGCGCTTCACGTCGACCGAGCTTCCGACACTTGTCACGGCCGGTCGGTCAGCGGAGTTCGGTTGGGACGCGCGCGATCACCGCAATCGTTCGGCACCTTCGGATCTGCTGTTCCGCTATCGCGTCGACGAGAACGATTGGACCTCGTTCTCCACGGCGCGACGCGCGACGATCTCGGGGCTGACCGAAGGGGCGCATACGCTCGAGATCGAGGTTCGAGATCTCGATGGAAATCGAAGTCGTGAGACGATCTCTCATCGGTTTGTCGTCGATGCGCGGTCGTCCGTCTGGCCCTTTCTCATCGGCGGGGGAGCGATCGGCCTCGTGATTCTCCTCGGGGCCGCCGAGCTCGCCCGGCGGCGCCTACGAGACCGCGCGGCTCTCTTTCGCCGGTACCACGGTCTCTTCGTCGACAATCCTTCGGCGGTCTTCATCGTCGACGAGAGCTTCCGCGTCCTCGATTACAACGGAGCGTGCCGTGAGTCGCTCGGGCTCGCGGACATCGCGGCGAGTGATGTGATCGGACGGCCTCTCTCGATGGTCTCCGTGTTCTCTGGGTCGCGCGTGCGTGACTTTCTGCGCGTCAGTCGAGCCGAGTGCTCGGGCGATGATCGCTCGCGACGTCGCAGCGGGATGCCTGTGAGGACGATGACCGTGTCGGGGGATGCGTCGGGCGATCGGGAGACCGCGATGAAGATTTCGGTGTATCCCGTGGCGGGAGGCTCGATGTCGATCCATGTCGACGATGTCTCCGGAGAGGCCGAGACGCAGAAGCTCGCGAAGAGGAACGATCGGCTCCGAAGTGTGAGCGATCTCGCTTCACGCGTTCACGACGGTCTCGACGAGCTCATCGGCGAGCATGCGCGTCGTGCGAGCTCGACACCGCGGGCGGGGCGTCTTCTCGACGTTCTCCGAAAGATAGCCGACCTCGACGCCGGCCCGCGCGCCCCGTCGTCGGTGGACCTCGACGATCTGCGCGGCGCACTCC
>CAYZGY010001007.1:0-3022 GCA_964478085.1 uncultured Planctomycetia bacterium | reverse complement strand
GTGGACGCCTCTTCCCGGCGGTACGTGGGAAGTGAAGGTCGGCGTCATCGTCGGAAAGAGCCCGCGTTCGGAAAAACGCCACGGCATGCTCCTCACGAAAGACAAGTTCACGGACTTCCTCGTGCGCTGCAAGTTTCGCGTCAATTCCGGCGACAGCGGCTTCTACTTCCGCGTCGACCGTGTCCAAAGCAACGTATCGGTGCACGGCTTTCAGGTCGAGGTTGACGAAACCGGCGAGACCGGCGGACTCTACGAGACGGGCGGTCGCGGATGGGTCGTCAAGCCGAACGCCGATGTCATCAAGAAGGCGAATCACAAGAAAGGCGAGTGGTCCGAGCTCGTCCTTCACGCGCGCGGTCGGGATGTCACGGTCTACATCAACAACCGGAAGACCGCCGAGCTCAAGAACGACAAAGGACGCACCGCCGGCCACATCGGCCTCCAGCTCCACGGAAGCCAAGACATGCACGTCGAGTACAAAAACCTCGAGATGATCACGCCTGCGAAGAAATGAGAGCCGGCGCCTCCATCGTCACTCTCGGTTTCGTGATCCTCGCGTCCGCGCGGGCGAGCGTCGCGAGCGACATCGATTTCGCCCACGACATCGCTCCGATCCTCGCGGAGAAGTGCTACGCGTGTCATGGCCCGGACGACAAGACGCGCAAGGCTCGACTGCGACTTGATCGTCGCGAGGACGCACTCGACGTTCTTTCGCCGAACGACCTCGGCGAGAGCGAGCTCCTCGCTCGTCTCAAGTCCGACGATCCCGACGAGCGCATGCCGCCGGCTTCGACGAAGAAGGAAGTCACCGCGCGTGAGCTCGATCTGCTGAAACGATGGCTCCGAAACGGCGCACGGTACGCCGAGCACTGGGCTTTCGCCTCGCCGAGAAGGGTCTCTCCTCCGAAGACCTCGAACGACGAGTGGTGTCGCGGCGAGATCGATCGCTTCGTCCTCGCGCGTCTCGACTCCTCGTCCATCGTACCGTCAGCGCCCGCCGATCGTCGCACGCTCGTCCGTCGCGTGACGCTCGACCTCACCGGGCTCCCGCCAACCCCCGAGGAAGTCGAGCGCTTCGCCGAGGACGACTCTGCCGACGCGTACGAAAAGCTCGTCGACCGCCTTCTCTCGACGACGGCTCACGCGGAGCACGTCGCCTCGCCGTGGCTCGACGCGTCCCGCTACGCGGACACGGACGGCTACCAAAACGATCGTTACCGCTACCAGAGCGCCTGGCGCGACTGGCTCATCCTCGCGATCGCGTCAGCGAAGCCCTACGACGAATTCGTCACCGAGCAACTCGCCGGCGATATGCTTCCGAACGCCACGCTGCGCCAGCAGGTCGCATCGGGATTCGGTCGCAATCACCGCATCAACTCCGAGGCCGGATCGATTCCCGACGAGTGGCACGTCGAGTACGTCGTCGATCGTGTCGACACGTTCGGCACGGTCTTCCTGGGGCTCACGGTGGGCTGCGGGCGCTGCCACACGCACAAGTACGATCCGATCTCGCACGAGGAGTACTATCGCCTCTTCGCCTACTTCAACAACGTGCCGGAATGGGGTGTCGGTCCGAACAACGGAAACAGCCCCCCGTTCGTGACACTCCCCGAAAGCTGGCCGCTCATCTCTGACGAAGAGGATCGAGCGATCGGCGTCGGCCCACTCGAGTTCCAGAAGCCGCAAAACGGCGGCGGCGTGATCCGGCCGAAACCCGGCAAGCCGGGAACGGTGATGGTGATGGCGGAGCTGCCGGAGCCGCGGCCCACCTTTCGGCTCGAGCGAGGACAGTACCGATCGCCGGACAAGTCGAAGCGACTTTCGCCGGGCGTTCCGACGAGCCTCGCCGGATTCTCCCAAACGTCTCCGCGCGATCGGCTCGAGCTCGCCCGCTGGCTCCTCGAGCCGGGCCACCCGCTGACGGCCCGCGTCGCGGTCAATCGACTCTGGCAGCGGCTGTTCGGGACGGGCCTGGTCAAGACGAGCGACAACTTCGGCACTCGAGGTGAGACACCGAGCCACCCCGAGCTCCTCGACTGGCTGTCGGTCGAGCTCGTCGAGAACGGCTGGGATCTCGTCGCGCTCGAGAAGGCGATCGTCCTCAGCGAGACGTACCGGCAATCGTCTAAGGCCCGTCCGGATCTCGACCAGTGGGACCCTGAGAACCGCTTGCTCGCGCGCAGCCCACGCCGTCGACTCCCCGCGTTCGCGTTGCGCGATCAGGCGCTCGCGGTCAGCGGCCTCCTCGAGACGGCGGTCGGCGGTCCGTCGACGAAGCCATACATGCCGCCGCGGATCTGGCGCGCGATCTCGAACAACACCTACAAGCAGGACAGCGGCGACAAGCTCTACCGGCGCAGCCTCTACACCTACTGGCGCCGCACGATTCCGCCGCCGACGATGGTCAACTTCAACGCGGCGCTGCGCGAAGTCTGCAGCGTGCGCACCGAAAAGACGAACACGCCGCTCCAGGCGCTCACCGTGCTCAACAACGTCGTCTTCGTCGAAACGGCACGCTTTCTGGCCGAGCGCATGATTCGCGACGGCGGTGAGACGATCGGCGACCGCATCCATCACGGGGCCCGTCTCGCGACCGGACGCGCGCCGGAATCGAAACGCCAGAAGCTACTTGGCCAGGCTCATGCGATCTTTCTCAAGCACTACCGCGAGCACCCGGACGACGCGAAGAAGCTCCTCGCTGTCGGTGAGAAGAAGCGCGACCCCTCGCTCGACCCTGTCGAGCTCGCCGCGATGACGATGGTCGCCTCGACCCTTCTCAATCTCGACGAAACGATCACGCAAGAATGAGTCACGGATGACGTCCAGCCTGGATCTCGATCTCACACGCCGCCACTTATTCAGCCGCACGAGCCGAGGCATCGGCGCGATCGCGCTGGCGTCGCTCTTGGACGATGGAGTCCTCGTCGGTGCCGCCGAGGCGACGACAAATCCGGCTCAGCATTTTCAACCGAAAGCGACGCGCGTCATCTACCTCTTCCAATCCGGGGGCCCGTCACAGCTC
>CAYZGY010001006.1:1107-3029 GCA_964478085.1 uncultured Planctomycetia bacterium | reverse complement strand
GACGGTCTCGGTCTCATCGGGGTTCTTCTCCGGTCCTGCGTGGCCCGCCTCGTCGAGACTCGAGCGGATGAGCTCGAGCGTCTTGACGGCCGTGCCGGACGGTGCGTCGCCCTTCTTGTCGTGGTGAAGCTCGATGACCTCGACGTCGGGGAGATACTTCGCTGCCTCGGCTGCAAACTGCATCAGCAGGACGGCTCCGACGGCGAAGTTCGGGGCGATCAGGCCACCGCGGCCGAGCTCGGCCCCGCGCGCCTGCAGACCCGCGATGTCCTCGGGCGTGAAGCCGGTCGTTCCGATGACGGGATGTGCGCGGCTCTCCAGGATCGTCTGCGCGTTGACGAGCGCGCAGTCCGGAACGGTGAAGTCGACGACGACCTGCGCCCCGCTCGACGCGATCGTCGCGCCGAGATCATCGCCCAGATCCGTTTCGCCGACCAGCTCGAGGCCGTCGGCGGCCGTCACCGCTCGCACGACCTCTTGACCCATGCGACCACGCGCGCCGCTGACGAGGACCGGAATGCTTGCCATGTTTCGAGAATCCCGTTGAGTTCGAGTTGTCGGGCAGGATGACCGAGCCGGCGCCACGATCAGCGAGATCGAACCGACCAGACGGCGGGCGGCTCGACGCTCGGCGACTCGGCCGACCCGGAAGCGGGACAGGATAGGGGAATCGATCGGAGGTCGCAAGCGGATCGCTGCCGCAGCTCGGCCACGCTTCCCGCTGAGCGCCGCACGCCGCGAAAACGACGCGCGCCGAAGCCGTGGGGACGAGCCCCGGCGCGCGCCGCGACGACCGATCGGCCGTCTCGGGATCAACGCTCTTCCTTCGCTCGGCCCTTGGACGTCTTCTTCTTCTTCTTCGTCCTCGGGCTCGGCTTCTTCGCGTCTCCCTTGCCCGGCTTCGACGCCTCGGGAAGGACAACTCTCCAGTTCGCGACGGCGACGAGCGCGCCAGCTCGCAATGTCAGTCGCACCTGCTTCCCGGCAGAACGCAGATTCATCTCGGCCGAGAGCTTCTCCGCCTGCTCCTTCGGCTTCTTCGATTGAAAACGGAGCGGGACTCGCAGGACGAGACCCGGATCCTTATCGTCGGCGCTCGAGGAATCCTTCGTGCTCTTCTTGGCTCTCTTCTTCTCTTCCGCTCCGTCGGGCTTCTCATGGACCGACAGCGACCACTCCTTCACGCGCTTATCGTCGCGTTCGACCGTTTCGAAGCCTACCGAGACGTAGTACGAGCCCGGCGGCAGCACAGTACGTCGAAACGCGATCGGCCGATCGCTCTTGAGGCGTCCCTCGAAACCCAGGATCAGCTTTTCGGCTCGCGCCGACGTCCGGCGCCCTTCGGGAAAGGCGAGTGGCGCATACGACAGCGAAAATCCCTCACACTTCGCTTGTGCGGACTTTCGCGGCTTCTTCGCGACCCCTTCGGCCTGCGCGCTACGCATCGCGCAGAGACTGATCAGGAGTCCGGCGGCGCATCGCGTCGCGAAAGAACGCAGGTTTGCAGAGCTCGGACGAGTAAGGACTGACGGAAAGTGAATCATGATTCAGGTATCTCCTCTTGCTCGAGTTTGTGGCGGGCCTCGACAGCGAATGGCACGTCAGGCTGCGCCGGGTTCGCACAGCGAGAGAGGCAGCGGAACGGACGGCCCCCGTAGCCCGCCACCGCCCTCGCTCACCGCCACGTTTCTTCATGTGATCCTCAGATGGAGTGTCATGATTCTTGAAACGAAGGATGATCGAAGTGGGACGTGAGCCGACCGTTCCGCATCTCTCGATTTCTTCTCGTTTGTTTCGGGGCTTCCCCTCCCTCCGGAACATCCCGGCTCGATGTGCCGGTTGCGTGGTTCGAACCGCGGAGCTCGCGAAGGGCCGAGGAACGCCGGTGCCACCTCCTTTCTCTGTCTGCGCCGGTCGCCCGG
>CAYZGY010001006.1:0-1097 GCA_964478085.1 uncultured Planctomycetia bacterium | reverse complement strand
GTCGAGATCCTGTCGAGTGCGCGCCGATGCCGATCGGAAAGTACGGAACCCCACAGAACGGTTCCGCTCTCCGTCGTCTCGAACGCGCCCGTCGACCACGGACGGACCGAACAAAGAATGCAAACGAGGGTCCAAACGCGAGGGAGTGACAAAGCGCGAAACATCGGCACAAGCGGCAACAAAAATCGATCGTCACGACCCGGTTGTCCGATTCCGGACGTCCGATTTCGGACAGTGTCCGAATCCGGACGCTGTGGCTCCGGCCCGGGAGCGCTGGTAGAATCCTGTCCATGGACCGAACGACCCGCGCCCTCGCGGAGCTTCGAGACGTCGTCGCGGCGCTCCGTGCGCCCGGCGGCTGCCCCTGGGACCAGGAGCAGAAGCTCTCCGACATGGGGCGCTACATCCTCGAGGAGTCCTGCGAAGTGCAGGACGCGATCACCGATTCGAATGGCGCCGCGTCAGCGGAAGTCTGCGAAGAGCTCGGTGATGTGCTCATGAACATCTTTCTCGCGAGCGTCATCGCCGAGGAGAAGGACGACTTCACGCTCGCCGACGTCGCCGACGGAATTCGCGAGAAGCTGATCCGCCGTCACCCACACGTCTTCGGCGACACGAAAGTCGAGAGCACGGAACAGGTGCTCTCGAACTGGAACGCGATCAAGGCGCAGGAGAAGCGCGACTCGGGCAAGGATGACGCCTCGGAGGATCGGCCCGCATCGAGGCTCGACGGCATTCCGCGCAGCCTCCCCCCGCTCGCCGCCGCGTTCGAGGCCGGTAAGAAGGCCGCGAAGTGCGGCTTCGACTGGCACCGCCCCGCCCCGGTGATCGAGAAGCTCGACGAGGAGATCGCGGAGCTGCGCGAGCTGCTCGACGGGGCTGCCGAGGGAGATTCGGAACCGGACGATGCACGCGTCGAGGAAGAGCTCGGCGATATCCTCTTCAGCGCGGTAAACCTCTGCAGGAAGCTCGGCCATCGACCCGACGATGCTCTGCGGCGCGCGACCAAAAAGTTTTCGGCCCGGTTCCGAAAAGTCGAGTCGCACATCGAGGATCTCGAGTCGGCCCCCCTCGAGGAGATGGACCGAGTCTGGAAC
>CAYZGY010001005.1:0-3030 GCA_964478085.1 uncultured Planctomycetia bacterium | reverse complement strand
AGCTCCTCGAGGCGCGTCCCGAGAGTTGCGAGAGCGTCTTTCTCTCCGAGTATCGCGATGCCTGCGACGCCATACTCGCTCGCACGTCAGGAGTCGACACCTACAAGAAGAGGCTTCGTGACCTTCTACAGCACCGGGACCTCTTCGACGTATGGTTGGTACGCGTCAAGGAACGGGACGAAGCCGTCAACTACTACGCTCTCGGAAAGCCCGAGACGTTCGCGGCGAAGCGGGAAGGAATCGAAGTGAACTTCCGGCGCTTCAAAGGCATTTTCGGGCCGGGGCTCAAGGACACCGCCCTCAAGAGCTTCCCGGTCGGCGAACTCGAGTCTGTTGAGCTTTCCCCACAGTCGAGGTGGGCCAAGGGCGCTCGCCAGCTCGTCGCCGACATGACGGAGGAGAAATGGGAGGAGACGCTGATCACGATCCTGCGAAGTCTTCGGTCCGAAACCAGAGTCGATCCCATCCTCCGGGTGATTCTTCTGAAGTACTTCGTGCAATTCGCCATGCGGTCGAGCTTCCCGTTGAAGAAGCACCTTTTGCCTTTCTGGGAGGGGCCCCTTGTCGAGTCGACCATCAACACGAACGTCGCGTGGCAGGATCCGAGGAATTCGAGTGTCCGGATGACTCGCAAGAAGGCGCTGGAGCTGCTTGAGACGTTACCTTCGTTGAAGTCGCTCTCCGAGGACGTCGCGCGTGAGATTCGTCGATTCGAGTCGCTCGTCGACGCGCGCAGGACCTGGGTCGGCCGTCTGGCCAAAGACCCAGCGGGAGCGTGGAGTTGCTCCCTTCGAAGTGGGCTTAAAGCGATCGAGGCGGATGTCTCCCTCTGGGTGGTCGTGCCCGCTGGCACGAGGGACACCTGGAGGAGAATCGGCGAATTGTCGGACGGCGTAAGCCGTTTGCGTGAGAATCTGGACGAGCGAGATCTGGTGCTGGGGCGGCCCGTTTTCTTCGCCCCCGCTGAGAACTGACGTAGCAGACGGACTGACCATGTCGGAAGACAGGAAGTGGTACCTCCGGTTCATGGGGAGGGTCAGCGGACCCTGCTCGCTGGCGGAGCTTCGTCGCCTGCGAGCTCAGGGCAAGTTCAGCCGCTTCCACGAGATCTCCGACGATGGCGACGCGTGGTCATCCGCAGGAGCGCTCGTCGAGTTCTTTCCACCGCCGGTACCCTCTGCGGGAGACTCCGGCGCTGAAACCGGCGACGCGCCATCGACGGCAGCGGTCACGATAATCCCTCGTGAGGACCTGGAACGCGGCGACTGGTACTACGTCACGTCAGGACGGACGCTAGGGCCGGTGTCGCTAACTTGTCTCGAGGAGCTCGCGCGGGCCGGGGGCGTGGCTCCGACCGACTTCGTCTGGAGGGAGGGCTGGGTCGACTGGGTTCCGATGTGTCGACTCGGCATGAGTCACGACTCGGGCCGCTCCGTCGAGGACGCTGAGGCGCAGGCCTCCGTCGGAGCTCGACCATCGGCAAGACGCTCGTCCGTCGGCGGGAAAAAAAACGATACAGCGGTGGCGGCAGCGGACGACATGGCGCTGACCAGCTTCATCCTGGGTATCACCTGGGTGCTCGGTCTCGGCAGTGTTCTCGCGATTGTCTTCGGCGCCATGGTTCTCCGTAGAGGACGACGGAAACGAGCGCCGCTGGCTTCACGGGAGCGGGAGCTCGCCCTCTGCGGCGTGATCTTCGGCGTCGCGGGGGTGCTCGTTTCGGTGAGCCTGCAGTTGTTTCTGCAGCCGCTATCGTTTTATGGAACGAGGGTGGCAGGTACGACGGGCGATACGCCGGAGGCGTCGTTCACCTAATAGCCGGGAGACGTTGTCGCTGGCGGCGTGACTACCAACGACTCCGATCCGTACCGAGTCAAGTACCGTGGCCCGCTGCTTGATCGAGCGATTCCGCGGGCGAAGGATGACGAGGCCGTCGTCGAACAGAGGGAGACACTTCGTCCATGGGACGCTCTTCGCGAGGCCGAACAGCCGCTCGACATCGAGCGAGGCGCGGACTTTGATCCCGACTCGAGGCGTCCGAGCACCGAGACGGTTGAAGCAGAGGCCGCCGCCGACGACCGCTTCGTGCCCAAGCCGACCGTGAACGATCACGTGTCGCTTCCGCCGATGGAAGTCGAGGCCGACCCCACGAGCTTGGCGTTCGTCGACGATGCGAAGGAGTGCGAGACGCAAGTCGTCTACGAGGCACAGGCCGAGATTGTCAAAGTTCGACTCAAGGGTCTGCCGTCGCTCGACAAAGATCGTCCAGGGTGGCGCGTCGAGCAAGAGAAAGGACCGAACGCTGCCTCGCTGCGTATCTGGTCACGGTTCGACGACGAGCACAACAAGTCGCCTCGACGATTCAAGATCGCCGAGATTCGGACGATTGACGGCAAGGTGTCCTTTGGAGTCTGTAGCGGACTGACCAAGATGAGCAAGCGGTTCGAGCGAACGGGCTCGGCAAAGTTCCCCGCGAGCGAGATCCTCTCCAATTGTATTCTTGTCCTGAAGACGGCAGGCGGAGAGGAGCTTCAGCTCGCCTTGCGCAAACCCGTCGAGCTGCCTGCATGGAATCTGGGGGCCAGAGGGCTGCGTGACGGAAAGGCCGAACTCGTGATCCCCCGCAGCGCGACAGGACGGCTTTCGACTGTCGTAATCCTGGGAGCACCGAGTATCGAGATCGAGAAGACAACCTGGAACCGAAGCGACTGGTCCTGTGTTCGGAGTGGAGACGGACAGGGGGTCGTCTTGCGAGACGAGAGGAGCCGGCTGGAGCTACGGATCAAGGCCGAGGTTACCGCCAGTAGCGCAAGGAATCTTACACTCACGGCGACCTTCGACCCTGATCTGTCGCGTCAACTCGCACAGGTCCGCGGCGTCAAGGAGCACCTCCAGAAGCTCGAGGAGTTCATGCGCGATTACGAGAGCACGGACTACGAGAGCCGCCGGTCCGCAAGAAGCTCCCACTACGAGTACAGCCGGAAGCTGAGCGAGCTTACTTCGAGGATTTCGTTGACCGAGGCGGCCTTG
>CAYZGY010001004.1:0-3032 GCA_964478085.1 uncultured Planctomycetia bacterium | reverse complement strand
GCGGCGTACATGAGCGCCGATCTGGCCTCGAAACTGACACAAAAGGGGCACACCGTCCGCACCATCCTCACGCCTCACGCGACGAAGTTCGTGACCCCGCTCACGTTTCGCGCCGTAACGAGGCAAGACGTTCTCACCGACACCTTCGAGGACGACCCCGCGTATCGGCCCGAGCACATCTCGATCTCCGAGTGGGCTGACGTGCTCGTCGTCGCGCCCGCGACAGCCGACATCATCGCGAAGATTGCTCACGGCTTCGGCGACAGCTTGCTCGCGGTGACCGTGCTCGCGTTCGACAAGGACGTCATTGTCGCGCCGGCGATGAACGATCGCATGTGGGCGAATCCCGCGGTCCAGGCGAACGTCGAGACGATCCGCAGGCGCGATCGGTACCGTGTCGTCGGTCCCGACGCCGGTCACCTCGCCTGTGGCTCGGTCGGACTGGGTCGCATGCTCGAGACCGAGGACATGATGCGCGAGATCGAGGGCGTGGTCGGAGCCCCTCAGCCACCGGCGGGCGGCGAGGCGGGGGAGCAGAGCGCGACCGATGCCTGATCGTCCCGCACGCATCCTGATCCTCTCGGGCCCCACACGCGAGTACATCGACCCCGTTCGCTACATCTCTAATGCGTCGAGCGGACGCCAGGGCCTCGCGCTCGCGGAAGAGGCGCTCGAGCGCGGCTTCGAGGTCGAGATGATCCAGGGGCCCGTCGAGCTGGACGTTCCCGACAGTATTCAAGTCACGCCCGTCGAGACCTCGAGCGAGATGCACGAGAAGGCCCTCGCTCGCCACGCCTTCTGTGATGTGCTGATCGGCGCGGCGGCTGTCAGCGACTTTCGCCCGCGCGAGACGTCGACGAAGAAGAAGAAACGCGGCCAGGAGTTGTGGTCTCTCGAGCTCGAGCCCACAACGGATATCCTCCGGGACCTCGCGAAGCGCAAAGGGCTGCGGGTCCACGTCGGATTCGCGCTCGAGACGGATCAAGCGCGCGAGAACGGCATGCGCAAGCTCATCGAGAAGAAGCTCGACTGGATCGTCGTCAACTCTCCCGAGGCCATCGGTGCCTCCGAAGGCGAGTACGAGCTCCTAGGCGCGGGGGGCTCGAAGATCCACGTCGGTCGCGCCAGCAAGCGCGAGCTCGCCGCCCGCCTCCTCGACCAAGTCACAAAATCTCTCGAAGAAGTATGTTACGGACGTTCGGGGAGCGAGGAAAACTGAGCGCCGCCCGGTCGCTCCTTTCCGGCAGATTCCCGTAAAGGATTCCCGCAGACAGAGCCGATAAAGCCGACAGGTACCGGTGTCTACGGTGCTCCTCCGAGGTGGCGGATCGTCCGCCGACTCGGGGCAAGAGACACGAAGACTGACGTGACGGCTTTCTGACGATGACCCGGGAATCATCCCGCGAGATCGCGGCTCTGTTCATCCTTGTCCTCTCCGCCTTTGTCGCCATCTGCCTCTACTCGGAGCCACTGCCCGTGGCGAAGGCGACGACCGACATCGGCCGCAACGCGTGTGGACCCGTCGGCTCCGCGCTGAGCAACTGGCTGACGGGCTGGTTCGGCAAGGTCGGTGCGTACGGCCTCTGCGCGATCGTCGGGCTGGTGGGAGGCGTCCTGTTCTTCCGCCGCACGATCAAGCAGTGGGGCTGGAAGCTCGTCGGTGCGGCGCTCGTCATGCTTGCGCTCTGCGCGTTCGAGGCGGCGGCGTTCAACGAGTCGGGTACGCCGCGTCACCTGCCCGGCGGGTTCGTCGGCTTCTACCTCTTCGATTTTCTGTTCTCGAACGTATCCACGGTCGGCACGTACCTGCTCCTCGGGCTCGTCGTCGCCGTCGCGTTTCTGATCAGCACGGACACCGTGTTCTACCCCGCTTTCGCCCACACGCAGAAGATCGTGTTTGACGGGGCACGCTGGAGTAGCTGGGCTTCGAGCGTCCGTGATGCGACCGATCGCATCGTCCAGCGCACCGGTGGCCGAACGAGCGGGTCTGGGAAGGCCAAGTTGAAGAAGAAGAAGCGATTCAAGATCTTCTCGCTCTCGGACTACCTCAACGGGCGAACGGGCACGAAGAAGAAGACCCAGAAGAAGGCGAAGAAGAAGACTGCGACCAAGAAAACTGCGAAGGCGGATACGAAGACGACTGCGAAGTCGACGAAGACGAAGACGAAGACGAAGACGAAGGCCAAGGCCAAAGACGACGTCGAGACGACGCTCGAGGAAGAGCTCGACGAAGCGCTGGCTCAGACGACGACGGCCAAGACGACCTCGCGGAAGGCGAGCGAGCAGTCGAAGGCTCCCGCGGAAGAGCTCGTCGAAGAAGAGGAGTACGAGGAAGACGAGCTCGAGGAGGAAGAGTACGAGGAGGAGGAAGGCGAGGAGTACGAGGACGAAGAAGAGGAAGAGGAAGAGGAAGACGACGAGGAGTACGAGGACGAAGAAGACGACGAGGAGTACGAGGACGAAGAAGAGGAAGAGTACGAAGAGGAAGAGGAAGAGGAAGAGCCTGAGGCCGAGGAAGACACGCGGCCTCCACTCAAGATCAAGCTTCCCGAGCCTGTCGTTCCGTCGCCGCCTGTCAAGAAGACTGCGAAGGCGAAGAAGGACGGCCCGTACCACATGCCGCCTCTCTCGCTCATCGAATCGACGCCGAACATCGTCGACTCGATGGATCGCGACTCCCTCGAGCGCACGGCCAACAAGATCGAAGCGACGCTACGCGACTTCAAGATCGACGCGCGCGTCGTCGAGGTGCAGAAGGGACCGACCGTCACGCAGTTCGAGATTTCGCTGGCGGCCGGTATCAAGGTTCACAAGATCGTCAACCTCTCCGACGATCTCGCGATGGCCCTCAAGGCACAGGGCATTCGCATCATCGCTCCGATTCCGGGCAAGTCGACGGTCGGGCTCGAGGTGCCGAACCCGAAGCGCGCGACGGTCGGCCTGCGCGAGCTCATCGAGTTCGCACAGTCGAAGAGCGACAATGCGAAGCTGCCGCTCGCGCTCGGTCGTGATACCTCAGGCAGCCCGGTGAT
>CAYZGY010001003.1:0-3032 GCA_964478085.1 uncultured Planctomycetia bacterium | reverse complement strand
GAACGTGCATGGCCTTGGGCTCGAGTCGGGGCATCGACCCGCGCGAGCTTGTCGGGAGCGAGCTGGACGCGAAAGCTGCCGGACTTCGAACCACATGCACGATTCAACCTTGGAATCGAGCAATCCGACGCCGGGATCCCATCCCGGCGGAGAGCGATCGTCTCGAAGCGGTCGTCGAGCGGGTTCGACGTCGGCGAAAGAAGCTTCCGAGTCGCTACTACCGCGATGTCGCAGCAGCGTTCGCGGGTGCGGCACGCGGATTGGCTCACGCCCGCGAACGCGGAATCGTCCATCGTGACATCATTAAGCCGTCGAACTTGATGCTCGATCGCGACGGCCGCATTCGCGTCATCGACTTCGGCTTGACTTGGGGGTCTGCCGAAGAGCGTCAGCGAGACGACGGCGCGCGAGCCGGAACGCTCGCGTACATGAGTCCGGAGCAGACGCACGGAGAGTCGGAGAAGGTCGGGTCGGCGACCGACGTTTACGGGCTGGGAGTCACTCTCTCCGAGCTACTGCCCGGGGGTGTGCGGCTGGGGTTCGGCTCGAGTGGGGATCCGAACGCGTTTTTCGAAGCCATTCGGACGCACGGCCGGGTAGTCGTGCGCGCTCGAACGCGCTCGAGCGCGCGCAAGATCTCGAGCTCTTTTCGCAGAGCAAGTCGACGTCGGTCACGCCGAAGCTCCAGGCGAGCACGCGTCTCCTGTTTCACCATCGTTCGGGAATCGCTCGTCGATTCTTCGAGTGCGCGGATCAGATGGGTTAGACTGTCTTCTGATCGTGTGGAGCTCGTAAGAAGGAAGCGAGAGCTGCTCTCATGAAATTGCGGATTCTCACCGGCCCACGCCGGGACGAGGACATCGCCCTTCCCGAGGGTGGTTCGTTCACCATCGGACGCGACTCCGGCTGTGACCTCTGGATCGACGACCGAAAGATCTCGCGAACGCACTGCACGCTCGAGTTTCGCGACGGCGAATGGCGATTGGTCGACGGGGGAAGCTCGAACGGAACCTGGGTCGACGGTGACAAAGTCGACGCGATCACGCTCTCGCACGGGGCGACGGTGACGCTCGGAGACACGGCGTTCGAGGTCTTCGATGCTCGCGTTGCCGCTCACTCGGAAGCGCCCGTCGGATTCGACTCCGACGCGATGGACGACGAGCCCTACGACCGCGAGGCGGTTCCGATGCGACGGTCGCGTCCTGCGAAGTTCGGGTCGCCGATCGGGTTCATCGTCGCGCTTCTGGCGATCTGCAGCGTGCTCGGATTTTTCCTGACTCGCGGAGACCCGGAATCGGAGGAGAAGTCGCGTCGAAGACGCTCGGCGTCGAAAACGGAGTCCGGCGCCCCGAAGACTGGCGATGCGGAGGTCGCGGCGAAGTCAGACGACCCGAAGGCGCAGCTGGCGGGCGGTGAAACTTCCGAGGCAGACGTCGACGGGACCGACGATTCCGAGGAGTTCGAAACCGATCCTGATTTCGAGCGCAAGGAGACGAGGAGACGACGGAGCTCGATCGAAGAGAAGATCCAGGAGCTTCGCGAGGATACGCTTCCGGGGCTCCTGAAGCGCCGCGAGTACAAGCGTGCGATCTCGATGATCGAGTTCGTCGTAGAGTCGACGCCCGGCTATCACGGCGTCAAAGATCGAGCGATGGTGCTCGAGCATGCCGACGCGTACTTCAAAGAGACGCTCGCTGAGATCCAAGAGCTTGCCGCGAACAATCGAATCGAGGACGCACGCGAGATCGGCTTCGATCGGCTTCTCCTCTTACCGAAGGAGGTCGCCGACGAGCTCAGCGTCGCGCTTCATGAGATCGAGTCGAAAGCTGCCCGTGAGCTCGGAGAGGAGCACTTTCGACAGAGGACCGTGGCGAACCTCGAGGTGTCGGCGTGGCGAGCGATTGCCGCGCTCGATTTCGAAGCCGCCAAGCAATACGTGCAGGCTCTCGAGGCGGACAAGAAGTTCGACGAGGAACGGTTTCTGGCGGTGCAGCGCCAGGTCGTGATCACGTCAGCCGTCTGGGCGTCGATCGCTGACGGTTTTTCCTCGCGCGTCGGGACAGGGACGAGAGTGAACCTGACGTTCCAGCCCGAGCGCGACGTCATCGAGCTGCGGACTTCGGGTGGGATCTACCCCGCTCGCAATCTTCCCAAGCGAAGCTACAAGGTTCTCGCATTCGATGGCGGATTCCTCGACGTTCAGGCGCCGAAGGGCGAACGGATTTTCTTCGACGTCTTCGGACTCTCGGACGCCATGCTTCGCGTGCGGGCGCGAAAGAAGGCGGAGGGTTTCAGTGCCAATGATTGCGACGAAGCGGTCGCCGTTCTTCTTCTCTTGCGGGAAGGGCCGGATCGCGCGGTCGAGTTTCTCGAGTCGACGAAGCTCAATGATGAGGCTCAAGAGCGCGTCACGCTCCTGGCGAGATCGCACCGAGATCTCTGGATTCTCGAGCGGCGCAAGCTATTGCGAAACGCGAGGGAGCTCGTCGCGGCGACGAAAAAGACGGTTTCGGACGACTGGGTACGAATCGCGGCGCGTTACGCCGAGATCGGGCGCCTTTGGAGTGATCGAAACGATTTCGCGTCGGTGCGATCGAGAATCGTGGACTCGTATCGCGAATCGCGACTCGAGCAATTGCGCCGCAGCCCGCCTCGAAAGACGTTTCGAGCGAAGAAGGTGGAGTGGAGCGGCGAACGTCTTCGACTGTCCTACGACTTCAGTGATGACGCCCAATTCAAGGACGTTCGCAAGGTCGGCAAGCTCTCGTCGATTCGTCGTCGAGGAAACTCGCTCGTGCTACGTGGTGAGGCGAGGTTCTTCCGCCGCAATCCGTTTACGGGGCGACTTACCGTGCGCGTGCGACTACCCCCGGGAGGATTCTCTGCGGCGCGACCTAATTTTTCGGTCGCGCTGTGGTCTTTCCCTGACCAGCCGATCTCACCGAAGAAGTCTATGTCTCTCACTCGAGCCATGTCGGCTGAGCCGGCTGTCATCGCGGACTATTTGGTCTTCGCATACGGCTACTACTACG
>CAYZGY010001002.1:0-3034 GCA_964478085.1 uncultured Planctomycetia bacterium | reverse complement strand
TCCTGGGAGAGTTCGGAGATCCTGGGAGAGTTCGGAGATCCTGGGAGAGTTCGGAGATCCTGGGAGAGTTCGGATCTCCGCGAGAGAACCGAGATGATGTTCAAGAACACGCTGGCCGTTTGTATCTGTGTCGCCATTACGAGTCTCCCGGCGTTCGCCGAGGCGAAGGATCGTCCCAATGTTCTCCTGATTCTCGTCGATGACCTCAAGCCGTCGTTCGGCGCGTACGGTGACAAGTGGGGCCACTCACCGAATCTCGACCGACTCGCGGCGCGCGGTGTCCGTTTCGATCGGGCCTACTGCAATCAAGCGGTGTGCGCTCCGTCTCGCAACAACCTGATGACCGGCGCACGATCGACGTCGCTCGGCGTCTACAGTCTCGGCTATCACTTTCGTCGAGCCATTCCCGATGCCGTGACGATGCCGCAGCACTTCAAGAAGCATGGTTACCACGCGGCGGGCATCGGCAAGGTCTTTCACATCGGGCACGGCAACGTCAATGACAAGCACTCGTGGAGCGTGCCGTTTCATCCGGACAAGGTCATCGACTACGTGTTGCCCGAAAGCACGGAAGGGAAGCTGACACGCGAAGAAGCGCTGTTCAGCAACAAACCCGCGCGTGGCCTCTCACGCGGGGCGGCTTGGGAGAAGGCGGACGTCGCCGACGGCGCCTATGCCGACGGGCGCATCGCCGCGGAGGGTATCCGTCGTCTGGAGGCGTACAAGAAATCGGGGCAGAGCTTCTTTCTCGCCCTGGGATTCACGAAGCCGCACTTGCCGTTCTGTGCACCGACGAAGTACTGGGACCTCTACGATCCGGCGAAGTTGCCGCTCGCGAAGAACCCGGTCCCGCCGGAGGGCGCGCCGAAGTACGCGCTCAAGACGCTCGGCGAGCTCAATCAGTACAAGCCCGTTCCGCAGCGCCCTCCGCTCGAGGAGTCGCTCGTGCGAACCTTGATTCACGGATACTACGCGTCGCTGAGCTACATGGACGCGCAGGTCGGTCTCGTGCTCGACGCGCTCGAGCGGCTCGAGCTCGACGAGAACACGATCATCGTCGTCTGGGGAGATCACGGCTACCACCTCGGAGATCTCGGTGGTTGGACGAAGCACACGAACTACGAGCAGGCGAATCGCATTCCGATCATCGTGGCCGGCCCAGGCGTCGAGAAGCCCGGGCGAGGATCGGGCGCTCTCGTCGAGACCGTCGATATTTACCCCACCGTCGCCGAGCTCGCGGGGCTTCCTGCTCCAACGGGGCCTCAGCCTATCGACGGCAAGAGCCTCGTGCCAATTCTTCGCGGGGCGAAGGACTCGGTCAAGGACCACGCGTATCACTGCTACCCGAAGGGCAGCCGGCTCGGTCGCGCAGTTCGAACGGAGCGCTATCGCCTCGTCGAATGGAAGACGTGGGGGCCGAACGCGAAGAAGCTCCCGGCGGAGTTCGAGCTCTACGACTACGAGAAGGATCCTCACGAGACGAAAAACCTCGCGAAGGAGCGACCGAAGATCGTCGAGCAGCTCGAGGCGAAGCTGGCGACGCACCCGCAGGCTGAGCCGCGGCGGCGTGAACGACGACGCAGCGCACGCGCGCCGCGTGATTTGCCTTCCATCCCCGGTTACCATGAGCGCTCTTCCGATGACTCAGTGTTCCGGAGACACAACGATGGGCTTCTCGCGACTCTCTGTTCTCCGCTGGTGCTGCTTCGCCGTGGTCCTCCTCGGTTCGATGGGCGTGGAGGCGCAGAGTCGCCGTTCCGAGCCGACCCCGCTCGAGCAGAAGGAGATCCGTAAGCAGCTCCAGAAGATCTACCGGCGCGAGTTGGGAAGTCGCGATGTCGATGTGCGCCGGCGTCTCGTCAGGACGCTCCTCTCCGAGTCGAGTGCTGGCGACCCCGGAAGCGGCGAGCAGTTCGTCTTTCTGACCGAGGCGGCCGAGGTCGCGCAGAAGGTGCGAGACGTCGACTCTTTCGTGGCCGCCATCGACCGACTCAATCGTAGCTTCGAGATCGACGCTCTCGATCGGAAGCTCGACGGCTTCGACTCGATGGCTCGGGGCATTCGAAAGGCCGAGGATTTCGCGACGATCACACGCCACTCCCTGAAGCTCGTCGACTCGGCGCTTCGGCGGGACGACTTCAAGAGCGCGGGCCGGGCCGCGAAGTCCGCCACGTTGACCGCGCGCCGATCGAAGGACCCTGAGCTGAGTCGAAGCGCCAGAGCACGGCGAGATCGCGTCGAAGACCTCGAGAGCGAGTTCGCCAAGGTGAAGCCCTCCATCGGTGGGCTCATCGCGGACGAGAACGACGCCTCCGCGAACTTGGCGGTCGGCCGCTACGTCGCTCTCTTCAAAGAAGACTGGAAGGCCGGATTGCCGCTCCTTGCGAAGAGCGGAGAGGGGGAGCTTGCAGAGATTGCCAAGATGGATCTCACGGATCCTGTCGTCGCGGACGAGCAGTGGGTTCTCGCGAAGGGCTGGCTCGACTTCGCGAAGAAGGCGAGCGGACTGCCGCGTCGAACTACGGCAACACGATCACTCGACTGGTACGCGAAGGCGGTCGCTGAGCTCGAGAAGACCGACTCGCTTCTCCAGAGCGTGAAGTCGGGCATTTGTTCGGAGGTCGTGGAAGCTTCGAAGCTCGCGGGCGAGGAGTCGTTCTGGAGTCATGCCCTGATCTTGCTGACCTTCGACGGAATCAAGGGCGCCAAGAAGGCCGCTCATGATTTCAGTGGCCGTGGCAACCACGGTGTCGCCGAGGGAGTGATTCAGGTTCCGGGCAAGGTCGGCGAGTCGCTGCGCTTCGACGGCGACGGCTTCGTCGATCTCTCCTCGCTGCACGAAGCGCTGATGGACGGACTGACCGGATTGACGCTTTCGACGTGGGTGAAGTCCTCCTTCGACAGCGAGGACAAGGCCAAGCCTCTCAACGACGATCAATTGGCCCAGGAGCTCAGCAAACACGGGATAGATATCGCCCGCCGCACCGTTGCGAAGTATCGAAAACTTCTGGATATCCCGCCAGCGCGAAAGCGT
>CAYZGY010001001.1:0-3035 GCA_964478085.1 uncultured Planctomycetia bacterium | reverse complement strand
GCGATGCGGCGATGCGCCGATGCGCAGATGCGCCGATGCGCCGATGCGCCGCGTGGCTCGAGCGTAGCGTCGAGTTCCTGGTAGAGAGTCATTCGCGAAACAGCATCGGCAGGAAGCGGGGGAGGTCATCGTTGCGCCAGACCTTCCACTCGTGGCCGCCTTCGGTGAGCTCGAAGGTGTGCTCGACCTCGTTCTTCTCGAGCCACGCGACGAACTTCTTGTCGGTCTCGAGGAGGAAGTCCTTCTTGCCGCAGGCGATCCAGATCTTACGGATTTTGCGATTGAGGGCCGCGGGGTCCTTCTGGACGAGCGGGAAGCCTTCGTCGAAGCTCTTCGCGTAGACGGCCGACGAGAAGGCGCCGATCCACGCGAAGGTGTCGGGGTGATTGAGGCCGAGGTGTAACGAGTGGCCACCGCCCATCGAGAGCCCGGCGACGGCGCGCGACTTCGCGTCGTTCTTCGTGCGGAAGCGCTCCTCGACGAGCGGCTTGAGCGCGCCGAGAACGTCGGCAGCGACCGCTGCCTGATTCGAGAGCCGATCGGTGTCCGGCAGCTCCTTCGGCTCGTGACCTTTCGCGAATGTCGCGTGGCCGTACGGCATGACGATGATCATCGGGACCGCCTTGCCGTCGGCGATCGCGTTGTCGGCGGTGAAGTTCGCGCGACCGAGCAGCGTCCACAGCGCGTCGGTGTCTCCGAAGCCGTGGAGGAGGTAGAGGACCGGATAGCGTCGATCGCCCGACGTCTCGTAGCCGGGTGGTGTGTAGACGTGAGCGCGTCGTGCAACACCGCCGAGAGCCTTCGAGTGATAGCGCACCACGTGCACCGTGCCGTGGGGAACGTCTCGTTCGGTGTACGGCGCGGGCTTGTCGCCCGTGATCTCGAGAAGGTTGTTCGACGTCTTCCAGTACTTGAGCCAAATGCTCTGCGAGTCGAGTGTGTGCACACCGTCGACGCGAAACGCGTACTCGTGGATGTCCGGATCGAGCGGCGAGGTTTTGAGATGCCAGAGGCCCTTCTCATCCTTCGTCGTCGAGACGACCGACCTCGCGAGTCGCCCGCTGAGCTTGACCTCTTTCGCGTTCGGCGCCCGCACGCGAAATGTGACGCTGCGATCTTCGTGAATTTCGGGAGAGACGTAGTCCGGCTTCGGTTGCGCGTCGAGCGACGGGAATACGAGAAGCGAGACGGCGATGATCGCGAGTGCGTGACGGACAGGGGCTGGCTGCATTTCGAGCTCCACGTTCGGTTTCTCGGGTGTCCGACGATTCTCGTCGAAGACTGACGACAGCTCGAGAATTCTTCGCAAGAGAGCTCGTCGTCCGACGGGTCGTCGCCGCAGCTCGCCGACGGCTCGGCCGGCGGTGGACCCGCGGTGAAGAGGTAGCCGAGGAGGTAGACGGCGTCGGTGAGGTCGAGGTTGGCGCTGTCGTCCGTGTCCGCGCTCTTCACACAGACCGGGGTGACGGTTCCGAGGAAGAGGTGAACGAGGATGTGGACGACGTCGGTCGCACGTAGTTGGCCGTCGCCGGCCGAAAGGGCGAGGAGGTACTCGCCGTTCTCCTCGAAGGTGACCTCGGCGTCGGCCTCGTCGCGTCGCGTGAAGTCGACGGCCGCGGGACCCGAGAGCAGCGTCCACTCGATGTCGAGACCGCCGCCGCCGCGCGGCTCGCCATCGTCGACGACGGATCCGTCGAGCGCGGTCGACGTGCCGTAGACCGTGAAGTTCGAGCCCGCGGAGACTTGCGGGCGCTCGTTGTCGGCATCGATCGCGGCGTAGGAGACGCGAGCGCAGCGCTCGTCGGTGTCGTTGACGAGGTGGCAGCAGCCTCCGTACAATTGGTTTGGAAAGCGCTCGCGAGCACGGTGAGGGTCAGAATTTGCCGGCGGAGATCAGACACGGAAACGCACCGTCGTAGGGCAACGAAGAAGGGGCGTCTCAACTCGTACTATCGTACGGCTTGAGACGCCCCGCTTTCACGATTCCCTCAGGGAGCCGTGGGGTGGTCAGATCTTAGCAGCCCGTTGCAAAGGTCGATTCGGCGTCCAAGAGGCCGATTCGCTCGAAGCACTTCGTCAAAGGACTGTTAGGGACTAATCCGCAGAGAAGCCGAAGCACTCGAGGCTGTCGGGCGTGGGATCAGCACCCGGAGCGACGCTCGGCGCCGGGATCGGCTCGCCACCGAGGAAGAGTGCTGCGAGGGCCATGCTCGGGTCGGCGATGTTGACCGTTCCGTCGTCGTTCGCGTCGGCCGAGTCCATGCAGCTCGGCTGGGCGCCACCGAGGAAGAGGAAGTTGAGGACCATGATCTGGTCCGAGATGTCCGACTGGCCATCCTCGTTGACGTCGCCGCGGGTGAAGTTCGCGCTGAAGGCGATCTCCTCGATGGCGTCGTCCTCCTCCTGCTCTTCTTCGGTCATCTCGCCGTCCGAGCAGCGAGCCTCGAGAGCGGCAGCGCGCTCCTCGTCGCTGATCTCGCCGTCGCCATCCGTGTCGATCTCGGCGAGACGCGCAGCGCGGTAGGCTTCGAGCTCTTCTTCGCTGACCTCACCGTCGCCGTCCGCATCGATCTCGGCGAGCTTCTCGGCGCGACGTGCTTGCCGCTCGGCTCGACGAGCTTCGTGAGCCGCAGCAGCCTCTTCTTCCGATAGCTCTCCGTCGCCGTCGGCGTCGAACTCGTCGAGGATCTCCTGCTTGCGGGCCTCGACGGCCGCAGCGCGTTCTTCTCCGGAGAGCTCACCGTCGCCATCGGCGTCGAAGTCGAGGACGAGGCAGGCGTGGATACGGCCGCGGCGGCCACGTCGACCACGGTGGCGGTCGGGGCGATCGTGGCCGTCGCCGTCGCGTCCATCGCCGTCGCGTCCATCGCGGTCGCGTCCATCGCCGTCGCGTCCACGTCGACCATGGTGGCGGTCGGGGCGATCGCGTCCATCGCCGTCGCGTCCAGCGCCCTCGCGTCCAGCGCCGTCGCGTCCAGCGCCCTCGCCGCCCGCGCCCTCGCCTCCCGCGCCATCCCGGCCCGCGCCCGCGCCGC
>CAYZGY010001000.1:0-3041 GCA_964478085.1 uncultured Planctomycetia bacterium | reverse complement strand
GTCGATGCTACCAGAGGAGGCCGATGTCGAAGAGGACATCGACTTCGAGGAGCTGGGCCGGGAGTTCCACCTGGCGGGCGGCAGCATCAAGAACGCGGTCCTCCGGGCGGCCTTCTTCGCGGCCGAGGGGCGGGGCGAGATCACGCTGGACCGGCTCTGGGACGCGGCGACGGCCGAGCTGCGGGACATCGGGAAGCTGGTCCGCGAGGAGTAGCGCCGCGGCCGTCCGGGCGTGAGGCGGCCCGGGGCGGCCGCTAGAATCCAAGCAGCCGAGGGAGGGCACCAGTGGACTATAGGTCGGAGCAGGAGTACGCCCAGAAGCCGGAGGCGGGCAAGAAGCCCGGCGCCAAGCCGAAGGCCGACGACGGGCGGGCCGCGCGCGCGCAGGCGGAGGAGATCCGGCGCGAAGAGAGGCGGGCCTCCGGGATCGAAGGCAAGGTGCGCGGGCTCCTGTCCTACGGCGCGTTCGACTGGCGCATCTCGGACAAGGAGGCTCTCGAGGCCCTCCAGCTCCTCGTCCGGGAGATCAAGATCGACTCCGTCTCGAAGTGATTCCGTCTCGTTTTCCACGGTCATGACCTTCCAAGATCTCCCGACTCTCAACGCCTGCCTCAACGCGACGAGCGCCGTTCTCATGTGCATCGGCATCGTCCAGATTCGCAAGGGGAACAAGACGGCGCACGGTCGGCTGATGATCGCGGCGTTCTGCGTCTCGACGATCTTCCTGATCTCGTACCTGATCTACCACTACCAGGTGGGGCACACGAAGTACGAGGGGGAGGGGATCGTGCGAACCATCTACCTCCTGATTCTGTTCTCGCACATCGTGCTCGCGGTCGTCGTCGTGCCGATGGTTCTTCGGACGCTCTTCCTCGCGTGGAGGAAGCGTTGGGACAAGCACCGCTGGTGGGGAAAGGCGACGTTTCCGATCTGGCTCTACGTCTCCGTGACGGGCGTGGTGATCTACCTGATGCTCTACGGCATCGGCGGCTAGGCTGCGGAGAGGGACCAGTTCGCCGATGCGCCGCTACGTGCTGACCTTCCTCGCTCTCGCGGTCTACGCGATGCTCGGCGTATTGCTCGGCGGCTCGATCGACGCGGCGGACGAGGTCAGCGGCACGATCGGCAAGACGGAGCGCGTCGTGATCGTGCTGCTCGGTCTCGCGGGGATTCTCTGGGTATTTCGTCGTGCCGACGCGATTTTCTCGATTCCGCTCTCTGCGGAAGCGCGGACCTGCGCGCTCTTCGTCGTGCTCCCCGCGCTCTGGCTCGACGTCCGCGCGGAGGTCCCTTGTCTCGGAATTGCTGCGCTCGTGGGGCTCTCGGGTGCGATCTACCTTTCGAGGCTCGGTGGCTGGGCGAGTCGAGTAGGAGGTGGGATCGTCCTCGGGGCGAGTGGGCTGTTCGCGCCGCACAACGTCGCTCTGTCGCTCTGGTGGGCTTACCGCAGGCGTGTGTCGCTCGTCGTCGCCACCTGGGTGACGTTTTCCGTCGCGGCGGCGACGCTCGGTCTGATCGCGACGGAGGGCACCTGCGTCGTTCCGCCGGGCTGGGGCGAGAGCGGCACGCTCGCGCTCGGCGATCAGAGCATCTGGAGTCCTGTCGCCGCCGCGGCCGGGCCGGAGTCCGTGACCTGGGTCTACGTGACCGCAAGTCTCATCGCTGCGGCGGGGCTTGCGTGGCTGCTCGCATTCTGCCGGCGGCGGGCGCTCAGCCGACCGCCGACGCTCGACCCGAAGGAGATCGCGTTCGCGAACTCGGCGGCGGTCATCCTCGCTCCGGTGCTTCCGCCGAGCGTCTTCGCGATCTTCCTGCCCGCTGCGATGATCGCGCTCGAGGCTTGGGCTCGTTCGTGCGTCAAGCCGCTCCGCGTCGCGGGGGGAATCTGCTACGCGCTCGCGGGCATCGTGACGTGGGCCGGAGCGATCCTCGGCGAGCTCGCGACCTCGGACGAGAAGCTCGCGACGTACGCGGGCTGGCCTTGGTTCGGCAGCGCGGCCCTCCTCATCGTCTGGCCCCTCTTCCACCGACGTTCCCACCCCGAAAACCTCGGGCGAGCCGGCGCGGGGACCCTGAGCACAGGCACGTCGACTCGCCCGTCGTAAGTGTCATGTCTTCGGGCGTCGAAGTCAGTCGAGCACGTCGAAGGTACTCGGCTTGGGGGGCGTGAACGGTGGGCACGTACCACCGCCGTCGCCGATTCGCTTGAGCTCGCCCTTCGCGCGGGCGAGCTCGCCGTGAGACTGCATCGTGCTCGACCGGTCGACGACGAAGAAGAACCCGTCGCCTTCGAGCCGCTTGCCGTAGAGGGTGACGGTCTCGGGAGCGTCCTCCTCGGATTCGTACTCGCCCTTCGCATCGAAGGGAAGGTCGAGATGGTCCTTCGTTCCTGACAGCCCGTATCCACCCACATCTTGCGCTTTCACCGAGCTTGTGCCGCTCGCAAGGATGGCGAAGAGTAGTGAGAGGAGACCTACGATCGAGCGCCGTCGCTTCTCCGGCGGCGGTGTGCGCCCCAGGACGTCTCTTCGGCAGAGAATCGGGGCGTCTCTTCGACAGAGAATCACAGTAACCTCCTTTCGTGGAGATGAACCTCCCTGGTTCATTCCTCAGGACGATGCCCGAGGGCAGCGTCTTGCGTGTCGGCTGAAACTAAATCTCGCGGTACGAGCCTCCGTTATCGAAGGCCATCAGCTTCATGAAGTTTCGTTGCATCTCTCTGCGGGAATGCATTTGCACCCCGATGAAGTTCACGGTCGCCTTGAGGTAGTTCTGCTGTCGAAGGATATTCCGGGTCCGCGTGAGGTACCTGGTCTCACTGATGCCGGACGGGCCGCACGTTCCGCCACCGTCACCGACATACACGATGACGCTGCGATTCGAGCCCGACTTGTTGGCCATCGAGAGCCCTTGGAGGAGGCCCTGCTGCATGCAGCTGCCCTGTCCACCTCCGATGGAGTGGATCCACGCGAGCGCGGTCGTCTTTCCTCGAGGAGTAGCGGTCATCGGCCGTCCTGTGTCGGGAAAGCGCTGGAGTCCCT
>CAYZGY010000999.1:0-3041 GCA_964478085.1 uncultured Planctomycetia bacterium | reverse complement strand
TCGGCACCACCACCGCGCCCCTCACGTCGCTCGGCCCGGGCGAGACGCGCGACGTGCTCGTTCCGTGGAAGACGGTCGGCCCTTCGCCAGAGCTCGTCTTTCGCTCGGGAGACCGCGAGCTCGCCGTCGACGTGTTCACCGAGCGAACGAACGACACGCTCCACGCTCTGCCCGAGAAGGGAGCTCGTTGTCGCGTCTCCGAGTCCCAGGAGGTGCGAATCGCGCGATTGCAGAATCCCTGGGCAGAGCTGCGATTCGAGGCAGACACCGCCGGACGCGTTCGTACACGCATTCACTCGAGAATCGGCAAGTCGAGTCAGCCGGCGGCGACTCTTTATCCGGTCGCCGAGCTCATCGTCGACACGAAGGCCGGTCCACGCCAACGATCGACGTTTCGACTTCGACGATTCGTCGAGGAGAACGAGCGCCGCCTCCGTCTCGAAGGAACCTTCGAGCCACGCGGATCGCAAGCGTGGAAAGTTCGGCTGAGCCTCGAGATCGCGCCAGACCATCCGCGGGTTTACGTGAATCTCGAGACGGAAGCACCCGACGACGCGAAGCTGCGCCTTCTACGGACGCTCCGCTGCTTCGTCGGCGGTAGAAACGGCGAATCGAATCGCGACTTCGCGATCTTCCCCGGCCTCGAGTATCTCGAGGGCCCCGAGCACTCCTCCTCGACTCGCGACCTCGCGTGGCCGCTCAGCGATCGCCGCGTCCCTGCACCGTACAAGATCGCGTCTCCCCTCATGGCGATGCAACGCGGCGAACAGCTCATCGGCGCGATGTGGGATCCGCGACAGTCGTGGACGAAGGGTCACCAAGGGCTCGCTGCTGGATTCGATGCGCCCCCACCGACCTCGGCTCGTCGCCGCAACCTGATCGAGCTTTCGGTCCCCTCGATCGGCGACTCCCGCGCCGAGCATTCTCAGGAAGCCGATCCTCCGATCGATTTACGCAAGGAGCAGAAGATTCGCGTCCTGGCGTCTCTCCTCGTCGACAGTCAGCAGCGCTACGCGAAGGATCACCCCGCACGCGTCGGCCGCCCCGGCGCCTTCGTTATCGAGAGCCTCTCCGAGTACTTCGCCGAGTTCGACGTTCCCGAAGCCTCGCCGCCTCCGCGCACTTGGGAGGAGCAGAAGGCCCTATCGCGCCACGCCTACTTCGACGTCCTCTGGAACGAAGACCCCGCGGGCGTCGGCCACTGTCACAATTGGCCGAAGGGACTCTTCGTCAGTCACTCCGTACCGCTCCTGCTCGATGCTCGAGACGGGGCTGATGCGAAGACGCGTGCCGAAATCCAGCGACGTGTCGCGAAGCTCGTCGATCGATCGATTCTCGAACGGGGCCGCGGCTCGCTCTGGAACGGAGCGGGCTGTCACATCCTCCTCGGCGAGTTACCCTTCCTCGAAGGACACGTCGGGCCGAGCCTCGCCGCGTTCCGCGATCACGCGAAGCGAGTCTTGGCACAGCGACGCGACGGGGTCTGGCTCTGGCATCCGTCTTCGGAGAAGCACCGCAGCCTCGGCACGCCGGGAACGCACACCTCGGGACAAGCCGCGCGTCCGTGCTTCCTCGTCCTTCGCGCCGCCCGTCTCTCGGGTGACGCGGAGCTCGCGCGGGCCGGTCTCGACGCTTTGAAGGTGCTCGAACGATACCAAGTCCCACGCGGCGCCCAGACCTGGGAGTGCCCCGTGATGCAGCCCGACATCCTCACGTCGGCCTACGCGATTCGCGCGTACTGCGAAGCATATCGACTGACGGGCGATGCGGCCCACCTGCAAGAGGCGCGTTACTGGGCGATGACGGGGCTACCGTTCGTATACACGTGGTCGTTCGATGACTACCCGACGATGCGCTACAACACGATCGCCGTCATGGGATCGACGTTTCACACCCACTCGTGGATCGGCCTGCCCGTGGTCTGGTGCGGCCTCGTCTACGCGTACGGACTACAAGACCTCGCGCAATGGGACTCGTCATTCGATTGGAAACGTATAGCGCAAGGCATCACGCGATCGGCGATGTGGCAGCAGTACACGGAAGGCCCGAGTCGCGGCTGCTATCCGGACTCTTGGCACATGGGCGAGAACGAGCCACGTCCGGCGGACATCAATCCCGAGAACATCCTCATCAACGAGTACCGGCTACGTGGACTCTCGCCCGAGATCGTGCACGCGCGCCTGACTCTCGGATCGCGCGTCGTTCACCTCAACAGCGGCGCGACGAAGTTGCTCGCGCAGGCCGACGAGGCCGGGAGGTCCATCACCCTCGAGGTCGAAGGACCGAAGGGCTTCGCGTTCTACACGGTCGTCGCCTCGGGACGTGCGCCGAAGGGCGTCAGGATCGGTGGCGAGGCTCTGCCTGGAGTCACGAATTCCGACGAGCTGCGAGCAGCCGAGTCGGCTTGGCGCTTCGATGCGGACCTCGGGGCTATCATCGTCAAGACGACCGCGAGCGACGAGGCGACGACCTACTCGCTGTCGTTCTGACCGTCGCTCGAACTTGTCTCGTCCTTCGAGAGCCGCGCGAGAATGCGCCCCACGACGACCCAGAGAACGGCCGGCAGCGCGGCGCTGAGCGTCAGAGTCAACGCCGGACGCTCGTCCGCGAGCGGGCCAAGTGCCGCGAACGTGAAGCCGAGCGGCAGGGAACCGCACGCGAGCGCCGCCGCGAACTTTCCGAACGGCATCCGGACGAGCCCCGCGAAGCACGCGACGACCTCGGGCAGGAGCGGCATCCAACGGGACAGCGCGACCGCCCATCCGCCGACATCGGCAAGGAGCGCCCGTCCCTTGTCGAGCTCCTTCTGACCGACGATACGACGCCCGACGCCCTCGCCGAAGACACGACAGAGCCCGTAGGCGACGAGCCCCGACGTGAAGGCACCGAGCGCGCTGAAGAGACCACCGATGAGAGGCCCGTAGATCACGCCGAGAACGGTCATGATCACGGTCGCGGGCATCGGGAGGACGATGTCGATCGTCATCAGCACGATCCCGGCAAGCCATCCCCCCGCCCCCCAGGAGGCGCGCGGGACCGCG
>CAYZGY010000998.1:0-3041 GCA_964478085.1 uncultured Planctomycetia bacterium | reverse complement strand
CGAGCGAGACGAGGTGTCGCGAGACGCCGCGACGAGGCGATATCGCTGAATATCGTCGAGGAGCGGCAACGAAGTCGACGACTCGTCGCAGCCGATCGGCTCCAGCGGAATTCTTGCGCAGGCTCTGAGGCCGTCTGGCCCGATACGCTGGCCCTGGCAATACGAAAGATGAAAACGAAACTCGCAAACGCGTGCGCGCTCGCTGCGTTGGCTTGGTCTGCGCTCGGCGCATGTTCGACCTCGGCATTCGCCGATGAGAAACGTGTCGATTTCGCACGCGAGATCCTGCCGATCCTGTCCGACAAGTGCTTCGTCTGTCACGGACCGGACACGAAGAAGAAGCGACTCGTCCGCCTCGACTCCTACGAAGGCGCGACTCGCGACCTCGGCGACTACCGAGCCATCGACCCCGACTCTCCCGAGAAGAGCGAGCTGATCGTCCGCATCCACGATGCCGACGACCCGATGCCGCCGAAGAAGTCGGAGAAGCAGCTCACGGCGAAGGAGAAGGAGCTCCTGACGAAGTGGGCGAAGCAGGGTGGAAAGTACGCGAAGCACTGGGCCTTCGTGCCGCCGACGAAAGGCACGCACTCGAAAGAAGATGCATCGGCGACGAAGACGAGCATCGACGCGTTCCTACGAGCGGACCTCCGTCGCGCTAACGTCGACTTCGCTCCCGAGGCCGATCGTGCTACCCTGGCGCGCCGCGTCGCGCTCATCCTCACCGGGCTGCCACCCGCACCCGATCGCCTCGAGGCCTTTCTCAAGGACGAGCGACCGGACGCCTACGAGCGCTACGTCGACGAGCTCTTCTCCTCGGTCTTTTACGGCGAGCACCAAGCGCGCTACTGGCTCGACGCAGTCCGCTACGGCGACACGCACGGCCTTCACCTCGACAATCGGCGCGGCATCTTCCCGTATCGCGACTGGGTCGTCTCGGCCCTCAATCGCAACCTGCCACTCGATCAGTTCCTCACCTGGCAGCTCGCCGGCGACCTCCTCCCCGGGGCGACGCTCGAGCAGAGGGTCGCGACGGGCTTCGTCCGCATGAACCCGTCGACCGCCGAGGGCGGCGCGCTCCCGGAAGAGTTCCAGGCGAAGAACAACTTCGACCGAACGGAGAACCTC
The DNA here is from genome assembly GCA_964478085.1 of uncultured Planctomycetia bacterium. Taxonomy (GTDB): domain Bacteria; phylum Planctomycetota; class UBA8108; order UBA8108; family UBA8108; genus CAYMLL01. Next base: position 1,913 of record CAYZGY010000998.1, on the reverse strand, counting down.
GGCACGGTCCTCCTCGGCATGAGCCTCAACTGCGCTCGCTGCCACACGCACAAATACGATCCGATCCCGCAGACCGAGTACTACCGCCTGCTCGCCTTCTTCAACAGCACGGCAGAGCACTCGATGGACGGCAACAGCTACACCTACGGACCGACCGTGAAGGCGCCGCAGAATCTCGCCGCGTGGAACGCGTGGATCGAGAACGAGTCCGCGAAGAGGGAGCTCATCGACTCGATTCCGAAACTCGCCAAGGAAAGCAAGGTTCCCGCGGTCGGGTACACCTCGTGGATCAAGACGGATCCTGGCAAGCGCTGGTCGGAGCTGATCAAGCCCGACGGCGCCGTCAAGTCGCTCGGGCTGCACGCGCAAGCCGACAAGATCCACAAGCGCCGCGGCGAGCTCGAGAAGAGCTTCACGACGACACTCGTCGCCAAGGATCGCGACAAGCCCCGTGAAACGAAGCTCCTCCGTCGTGGCGAGTACAACTTGCCGACGGGCGATCCGCTCGAGCCGGGAATCCTATCGGTCATGGGCAAGTTCCCCGAAGGCGCTCCGCGCAATCGGCTCGGCCTCGCGAAGTGGCTGACCGCACGGGAGCATCCGCTTGTCGCGCGCGTCCTCGTCAATCGCATGTGGCAGCGCGTCTTCGGCGAGGGCCTCGTGCGCACACCCGAGGACTTCGGCCTCCAGGGCGAGCACCCGACGCACCCCGAGCTCCTCGACTGGCTCGCGGTCGAGCTGCACGACAGCGGCTGGAACCTCAAGCACATGCTGCGACTGATGGTCATGACGCAGGCCTTCCGACAAAGCTCGGCGTGGCGACGAGACGTCGACGACCCCGAGAACCGCCTCTGGTCCCGCGGGCCGAGCCATCGTCTCGCGGCCGAAGAGATCCGCGACCTCGTCCTCTGGGCGAGCGGCCTTCTCGACAGCGAGAAGGGCGGCGAGGGCGTCAAGCCCTACCAGCCCGCCGGCCTCTGGCGTGCGCTCGCGCACCCCGGAAGCAACACGAAGCAGTACAAGCAAGACAAGGGCCAGAAGCTCTATCGGCGAAGCCTCTACGTCTACTGGAAGCGTACGAGCCCCCACCCGATGATGACGCTCTTCGACGCGCCGAATCGCGAGTCGAGCTGCGTGCGCCGTTCGCGTACGAACACCTCGCTGCAGTCCCTCGGACTCTTCAACGAGCCGCAACGCGTCGAGCTCTCGCGCGCGTTCGCGCAGCGCATCCTCGTCGAGAAGAAGGACACGCACAGGCGGCTCGATCACCTCTTCACGTTCCTCGCCTCGCGCACACCGAACGATCGTGAGCGAGCGGCGTGCGAGAAGCTCTTGAACGTCTTGACCGAACGTTACAAGAAAGCACCGAAGGACGCCGAAGCGCTCCTTTCGATCGGAGAAGCTCCGCGCGACGCGAAGATCGACGTCGCCGAGCACGCCGCTTGGACGCAAGTGGTCATCACGGTGCTCGCGAGTGACTTCGCGCTGCTTCTGTACTGAGAGTTTGATCGGTGGACGCGCACAACGAAACGCATGGACTGTACGCTGAGGGAGTTTCCGATGCTGATGGTCGACGGATGCCGAGATGACGTCACGACGCGGCGACCCGCCGCGTGACTCGAACTCCGCGTCGACCCGGAGGAACCGGGTCAGCGCTGCGCTCGAGTTCAAATTGAGGAGAGTCCGAGCTCTCGACAAAAGCTGCCAGAAAAACCGAACGATGCGAGACAACCAAAACCACCCGATTCGCGAACACGAACTGATGATGACCCGGCGGCAGCTCTTCGGCCGCTCGGCACTCGGACTCGGCACGGCGGCGCTCGCCGGACTCCTCGGACCGGAGCTGCGCGGTGCGGACAACGACACGACCGGCGCGGACTCGCCCGTGCTCGGAACGCACCACAAACCGAAGG